>JANYLF010000212.1 GCA_025357995.1 Acidimicrobiia bacterium
GGCGTCCATCAGCCCGCCGACATCGCCCCCATGATCGAAGCCAACCTCGGATTCGGCGCTGCGCTCGCCGAAGCCGTCGCGCGGGTTCCGGACGCGCGCTTCGTCAACACGGGGACCGTGTGGCAACACTTCGACGCTGCGCCCTACAGCCCGGTCTCGCTCTACGCGGCCACCAAGCAGGCGTTCGCAGACCTCTTGGCGTTCTACGCCGAGGTCGTGGGCCTCGCGGTCCACACCATCGAGCTGATGGACACGTACGGGCCCGCTGATCCGCGCGCCAAACTTATTCCGTTCCTCCTGCGGGCCGCGCGCGATGGCTCCACCGTGCCGATGACCGACGGTACGCAATTGATCGATCTCGTCCATGTAGAAGACGCGGTCGGCGCGCTCCTCGCCACGGCCGACGCGCCCGCCGGTATCACGTACGGGGCGCGCGGCGACGGTGCGATCACGTTGCGCGAGCTCGTCGACCGTTTCCAGTCCGCCACGGGACTCACTCTGAACGCGGAATGGGGCGCCCGCACGGCGCGGCCGCGCGAGATGCTGCGACCCTGGATGACCGCCGACCCGCCACCCGACTGGTCCCCCCAGATCCGCCTCGACGACGGCCTCCGCGGCCTCGTCGATCCACCTGCCTAGCGCAGGTTCGGCGACCTAGACCTAGACCGAGTCCGGCCGCGGCTTGCCGATGCGGAGGTACGCAGAGTCGGGAACGTTCGTGACGTCCTTGTAGACGTGATGGACGCACGGTTCGCCGGGTCGCTCGGGCGGGTACTCGATGCTCGTCGGCGTCTCACCCCACTCGACGGGCTGGATCTCGTTGTTGACCGAGCAGTGAGCGCAATACACCCACAGCTCGTCGCGACCGAACGTGCGGCCCGAGCGCTCACGAAGCGTCGCGTACGCGTGCTCACCCTCGTACCGACCGTCGTCGATCAACTTACCGCCACTTCCACACCGAAACGACAAGGTGATCTTCTCGTCGTCCTCGTCGACGGTGACCTCGCCCATGTTCCCCAGCATCGAACGGGCGATCACCTTGGCGCGTTGCGCGGCTGGAAGATCGCTCCACGCGACATCGGCATTCCGTCGCGGCCGCACGAACTCGTCGCCAGTTTTGCGAAGTGCCCGCTCGACGGCGTCCTCACCCAACTCATCGGTGATGAATGTGAGCAACGACGTGATCCAGTTGATCGAGTAGTCCTTCAGGCTCGACCACTGCGTGACCGCGCGGTCGATCAGTGCCTTGGCGCCGTCGGGATCCCCCGAGTCGATGGCCGCCTTTGCTTGCTCCCACAGCGGCGTCTGCATCTTCGCGATCTCTGCATCGGACAAGACGTACTTCCCGCTCTTGCTCCTTCGGAGCGGGCCGCTCGGGCCACGCTCCGCTGACGATGCCGGTACATCGGGTGGGCGTCTCGCTCCGCTCTTGTCTGTCACGGCTTCCTCGGGAGGCCGAGGACGCGTTCGGCGATGATGTTGCGTTGGATCTCGCTGGTCCCGCCGGGAATGGTCCCGCCGAACGATCGCATCCATTGGGTGAACCACGAACCTTCGCGCCACATCTGCGGTCCTAACCGATGGCGATCGAGCCCCGGCGCGCCGAGCGCTTCACTACCGATGGCGAGGCTGCGCTGCACGCTCTCGCTACCGAACAACTTCAACAGCGAATGCTCCGGCGCCGATTTGCCCGCCATGAACTTGGAGAACCCGCGGTACCCCATGCACAACAACGCCTGCGCGTCGATCGCCACGCTCGCGACCTGGTCGCGATACACAGCGTCGTCACCGATGCGTCCACCGTCGGCCGCGGGTTCGTTCCCGAGCGCAACCAAGGCGCGCGTCGCCCGGTCCACGCTGTACGCGTAGTCGATCCACAGCATCGCGCGCTCATGAGCGAGCGAACCTTGCGTGATCGGCCAGCCCGCATCGATCTCACCGAGGAGATTCGCGCGCGGCACCCGGGCGTCGGTGAAAAACACCTCGTTGAAATCCATGAAGTCGGGCTCGGTGAGCTCGGGAAATGGGCGCGCCTCCACACCGGGCGTCTTCATGTCGACGATCAACGCGGTGATTCCCTTGTGCTTCGGTACCTCGGTATTCGTGCGGACGAAGCAAAGGCACCAATCGGCGTGATGCGCGCCGGACGTCCACACCTTCTGACCGTTGACCACGAACTCGTCACCGTCGAGCACCGCACGCGTCCGCAGGCTCGCAAGGTCGCTCCCGGCGGTCGGTTCGCTCATGCCCAGACACCACGCGATCTCGGCACGCAAGGTGGGGAGTAAGAACCGCTCACGTTGCTCGTCGCTGCCGTAATCGCGGATCGACGGCGCAATGATCCCGAGTCCTTGTGGATTCAGACTGCGCGGAATCTCGCGCCTCGACATCTCTTCGAAGTAGATCATTTGCTCGACCGCCGACGCGTCGCGTCCGCCCAACTCGGGTGGCCACCCGGGCACGAGCCAACCAGCGTCGAAGAGTCGCCGTTGCCAATCCCGCGCCCACGGTTGGAGGTCGGCGCTCGATGCCTTGGGCCGATCGAGCACATCGCTCGGCGGGAGGTTCGCGTCGAGCCATGTTCCGAGCTCGGCCCGAAACGCCTCTTCGCTGGGCCCGTACCGCAGTCGCACGTCCGGAAACGTACCCGCTAGCGTCGTTCGCCTGACGCCCACGTCAGGTCTGTCGTCAGGGTCGGGCCGTATGGATTTCGAGTTCACCGAAGATCAGACGCTGCTGGCCGACTCCACCCGGCGCTTCCTCACGGATCACGCGCCGCTCCCCTACGTGCGGGCGCAGTACTCCGAGCAGAGTGTGGTGGGCGACACCTGGCGCGGTCTCGCCGATCTCGGCCTCACCGGCATGCTCGCGCCGGTGTCCTCGGGCGGCGCGGGGCTCGGCCTCGTCGAACTCGCGCTCCCACTCGGTGAAATGGGCCGCACCGTGTATCCGGGCCCCTTCGCCGCCTCGGCAGTCGCCGCGACGAGCCTGCTCGCCGATCTGGCGCCGAACTCCATCTCCGACGAGTGGCTCCCACGGCTCGCGAACGGGAGTGCCGTTGCCACGGTGGGCTTCACGAGCGGTCGCGACGCGCCGGTCGCTCTCGACCCGAACGGGATGCTCCACGGCGAGCTGACCCATGTACTGGACGGCATCGGCGCAGACCTCATTCTCGCCGTCACCATCGACGCGGCCACCGTCGTCGCGGTCTCATCGACCGAACCGGGCATGACAGTGCGACCGCTCGACACCGTCGACGGTTCCCGCAAGTTCGCGACCGTGACGTTCGACGCCGCGCGCGGTACTCCACTGGCGGGAGACGTCGCAGTTGCGATCCGCGCCGCGAACGATCGGTTCGGCGTCGCCTGTGTGCTCGACGGCATCGGCGCGGCCGAGCGTTGCCTGGAGCTTGCGCTCGAATACGCGAAGGAACGCGAGCAATTCGGGAAGCCGATCGGCTCGTTCCAAGCCGTGCAGCACCTTTGCGCCGACATGTTGCGAGCCATCGAACTCGGGCGGGCCGTCGGCTTCTACGCGGCATGGGCGTGCGACGCCGCCGACGCAACCGAACGGCATCGGGCGGCAACCATGGCGCGTGCCTTTGCCGCCGACAGCTTCTACCGGGTCGCGGCGAACGCGATACAGGTCTTCGGCGGCATTGGGTTCACGTGGGAACACGACATCCACCTCTATTACAAGCGCCTGCTCACGCTCCAGCTGCTCGGCGGCAGCGCGGCCGATCACCTCGAGGAGCTCGCCTCGATCGTCTTCTGATCAACTTGCGTCAAAGACCCACCCCCGCGGTGGGTCTTTGACGCAAGTTGGGCGAGGGTGACCGCAGCGAGGATCACGATGACGGGTTCCGCGGGGACGCGGAACCGGGTCTGGCCGTAGGAGAGCAGCGCGCCGACGGTCACGACGGTGGGGGGGACCGCGAGGAACCACTCGCGCACCTTCCGGCGCCGCAAGATGACTGCGCCCGCTATCGCGAGCAGCGCAAGCGGGTAGTACCACCACATGCCGAGGTGAGTGAGCCAACGCGGGCGACCCTCGCTCTCGTTGATGAACGCCATGTCCGCAGGGCGAAAGACTCCCCAGTCTCGACCGATGCGAGCGAGTACCACCTTCGCGAATTGACCGCGGTGACCGTGGTTGATGTAGTCGATCGCCTTCTGGCGATAGATCTTCGACACCACCGATTGATCGCCGCGCGGCGCATGCTTCGGAATACACGCGGTGAGGTTGGTCAGCCCGATCGGCGGGCCGGAGAACACCGCGTCGCACGTGGACCCGAGAATCGCGATGCCGTCGTTCGTCGAGATGAACGTGGTCTCCTGGAAGCGACTTTCGTTGAACGCCACCCACGGACCGACGACCGCGAGTACGCCGACCGCGACGATCACCACCGGCGCGA
>JANYLF010000072.1 GCA_025357995.1 Acidimicrobiia bacterium
GTCGCTCGCCGACCGCTGGCGCTCGTGAACCGACGGGTGCGAATCGACCAGCCGTGAACGGAGTTGGCGCCAACGGAATCGGCACGAACGTGTACGGCGTCGGTACGGATCTGGTCGAGATTCCCCGATTCCGATTGGCACTCGAACGGCGGCCGACACTCGCGGCGCGGATCTTCTCCGACGCAGAGCGGGAGTACGCGGCGCGGTTCAAGGAGCCGGCACCCCGGTTGGCGGCACGGTTCGGCGCGAAGGAAGCCGTGATGAAGGCCCTCGGCGTGGGGCTCTGGAAGTTCGCCTTGCGTGACGTGGAAGTGGTGAGGTTGCCATCGGGCCAGCCGGAGCTCGCGCTGCACGGACGCGCCGCCGAGTTGGCGGCGGAACACGGGGTCGTGGAGTGGCGACTCACGCTCACGCACTCGGACTTCATGGCGATGGCGGTCGCGATTGCCCTGGTCGACGCGTGATTCCGGTGCTCACGCCCGAGGAGATGGGCGCGGCGGACGCCCGCACCATTGCGGAGGGGACCCCAGAGGCGGTGCTGATGACGCGCGCCGGCCGCGCGGTCGCATGGGCGGTCCGGCGTGTGCTCGGCGGGACCTACGGCCGTCGGGTGGTGGTGCTGTGCGGCAAAGGCAACAACGGCGGCGACGGCCGCATCGCCGCGGCCGCGTTGCGCTCGTGGGGTGTGCACGTCGACGTCGTGGACGTGAGTGTCCCGATCGACGCCCGGACGCGTCGTGCCCTCATGCGGGCCGACGTGATCGTCGACGCGATGTACGGAACCGGATTTCGGGGAGTGCTCGACGGCAGTGCGGCCGAACTCGTCGCGCGGACCGAGACCGCGAGCGCCATTGTGGTGGCAGTCGATATCCCCTCCGGAATCGACGGTCTCACTGGCGCGGTACGCGGTCCGGCCGTGCGTGCCGATCACACCGTCACGTTCGCCGCCGCCAAACCGGGTCTCTGGTTTCACCCGGGTCGCGCGCTCGCGGGCGTGGTCACCGTCGCGGATATTGGCATCGACCTCGGCCCCGAGGCGTCGCGCATCGTGATCGTGGAGGCCACGGACGTCGCGGGATGGGTGCCGCGACGCGCGGTGACCACGCACAAGTGGCGCGCCGGCGTGCTGGTCGTGGGAGGAAGCAATGGGATGACGGGCGCGCCGATGCTCGTCGGTCGCGCGGCATTGCGCATCGGCGCGGGGATCGTGTGGGCCGCGCTTCCCGGTCGGTGTGCGGAATATGGATCGGGGACCGAGATCATCACGCACGCGCTGCCGGATGCCGATGCGGGCGTGCTCACTATGGACGGCGCCGACGAGGTGCTCGCGATCGCCGATCGCTTCGGCGCGGTCGTACTCGGTCCGGGACTCGGTCGTGACGACGCGACGACGGCCGCGGTGCACAAGCTCGTTCGTGATCTCGAGCGTCCGTTGGTCCTCGACGCCGACGCGCTGCACGCGCTCTCGGGCCTCGGCGACGGCGACGCGCTCGTGCGTGCCCGCTCGGCGCCGACGATCCTTACGCCACACGACGGCGAGTTCGCACAGGTCACCGGCGCGGCTCCGGGAGACGATCGCATCGCCGCCGCTCGCGGTCTCGCGGCGCGCGCCGGTGCCGTCGTGTTGTTGAAGGGTCCGACCACGGTGGTTGCCGCGGCCGACGGCCGGGTGCGCGTGAACTCGACCGGCGGACCGAGCCTGGCGACAGCCGGGAGCGGCGATGTCCTGGCAGGGATGATTGGTGCGTTCTGTGCACAAGGGATGAAAGTGTTCGACGCGGCCGCGGCGGCGGCCTTCGTGCATGGCCGAGCGGCCGATCACACCGGGCATACTGGGCTCATTGCCGGTGACCTGCCGGCCTTGGCAGCCGCCGAGCTGCACCAGATACTCGAGTAACCCGCCCCGGAGGCCTGCATGGCGTCGTCCACACCGTTGCGATCGGTGATGAGTTCCGAGGTGGTCGTCCTGCGGCCTGAGCAGACCTTGGCCGAGGCCGCCGACGTGCTCTCGGAGCACGGAATCGGTGCGGCTCCGGTCGTGGACGATGCCGGAGCGGTCGTCGGACTCCTCCGGGACGAGGATCTTCTCGCGACAGAAGCCAGGCTTCACGTCCCCACCACGATCGCGATCCTCGGCGTCGACTTCACCCTTCCGAGCCAGGTCCGGCGCTACGACGAAGAGCTCCGCCAGGCCATCGCGTCGACGGTCGGCGGTGCGATGGAGACCGAGTTTCCGAGCCTCGGACTCGACGCGTCGATCGAGGATGCCGCCACCCTGATGCACGAGACCGACGTGACGCACGTGGTGGTCGTCGATGCGGGAAAGCCCGCGGGGATCGTGGCGCGCGGCGATCTTGTTCGCTTCTTGGCGCGCACGACCTGAACGCACCATCGTGAGTACTTACCGACCCACGTGGGTCGAGATCGACCTCGACGCCATTCGGAACAACGTGGCGGTACTGGCCGACCTGGTCGCGCCGGCCGCGCTCATGGCGGTGGTCAAGGCCGATGGGTACGGCCACGGCGCGGCGCCGGTCGCACGCGCCGCGCTCGATGCCGGCGCGTACGCGCTGGGTGTGGCGTTGGTGGAAGAGGGCGTGCAGCTGCGCGACGCAGGGATCGACGCGCCGATCCTGGTGCTTTCGGAACCGTCGCCGGATGCGGCAGTTGAAGTCGTGGCCAGGGAGTTGACCCCGGTCGTCTACACCGAGGGCGCGATCGACGCGCTCGCCAAGGCGGTGGCGGACTCGGGTGGCGCGCCGTTCGGAGTGCACCTCAAGGTCGATACCGGTATGCATCGAGTAGGCGCGGCCGCCGAAGATGTGGTGAACCTGGCGCGGCGAATCGGTGAGCACCCCGAGCTCGGACTCGAGGGTGTGTGTACCCACTTCGCCGTCGCCGACGAACCCGATCGCTCGTACACCCGCGAGCAGCTCGAACGGTTCGCCGCGGTGCGCGAGTCTCTCGCGGATGCCGGCATCGTCCCGATGACGGTGCACGCGGCAAACTCGGCGGCCGCGATCGGTTTCCCCGACGCGCGGTTCGACATGGTGCGCGTCGGGATCGCGCTCTACGGCGTAACTCCCGCGCCGGGGATTGGTGACGCGCTTGGGCTACGACCCGCGCTCGTACTGCGGTCGCGCGTTTCGTACGTCAAGCGCCTCCGCGCCGGCGACGCGGTCTCGTACGGCCTTCGCTACGAGCTGCCGCGCGACGCCACGATCGCGACCGTGCCGATTGGCTACGCCGACGGCGTGCCCCGCAACCTGGGCGCGACCGGCGCCGAGGTGATCATCCGCGGTCGGCGACATCTGATTGCCGGGACGGTCACGATGGATCAGCTGCTCGTGGATGTGGGCGACACTCCCGTCGAGGTCGGCGACGTCGTCACGCTCATCGGCAGCGACGGCGATGCCGCGGTGAGCGCCGAGGAGTGGGCGCAACGGCTGGGCACGATCGGATACGAAGTCGTGTGCGGCATCGGTCCACGCGTGCCGCGGGAGTACCGCGGGTGAGTGCCTGGAAACGTGCGGGTCTCGCGCTCGGTGCGCTGGGCGCGCTCGCGGGTGCCGGCGTCGCGGCACAACGCGTCGCGGCGCGACGATTGCGATCGGGAACCGATCCCGACGCCAGCCGACCGATCGTGGCCGATTTCGACGCGACCTGGCGCATCCCTTCGCACGACGGTGGCGAGATCTACGTCGTGGAGCGTGGCCAAGGTCCCGTGATCGTGTTGTCGCACGGCGTGACGTTGTCGGTGCGTACGTGGGCGAAGCAGCTGCACTCGTTGGCCGACGCCGGATTCCGAGTCATTGCGTTCGATCATCGTGGTCACGGCGCGTCGGTGGTTGGGCACTCCGGACACACCATCGAGAACCTTGGTGTGGATCTCGTTTCGGTGATCGAAGGTCTCGATCTACGCGATGTGGTCATCGTCGGCCACTCGATGGGTGGTATCGCGACGCAGATGTTGTGTATCGAGCATCCGGAGATCGCGCGTGAGCGGGTCGCCGGCATCGTGTTGCTCTCCACCTTGGCGAGCAGCCCGCTCGCCGCGAACCCGCGTCTGGCCAAGGCGAGTGTGTGGGTCGCCGACCGTCTGCCCGACGGTGCCGCGGTACTGGGTTTGCGCGATTTGGGTCTGGTCCTCGCTCGCGTTGGATTCGGTCGGCATCCCGCGGCGAGTCATGTCGAGGCCACGCGCGAGATGATCCTCTCGACCAGTCCGGCGACGCGCCGCGACGCGGTTGCCGCGCTGGCCGGTTTGAACCTGTCGGCTCGGCTCGGAGAAATCGATCGGCCGACTCTGGTGATCTGCGGCAACGCGGATCTCATCACGCCGATCGTCGAGTCCCGTCGGATTGCGCGCCGGATTCCCGGAGCCCGCCTCGAGACGGTGGAGGGAGGCGGTCACATGCTGATGTTCGAGCGCGCAGAGCTGCTGGACCGTCTGATCATCGACTTCGCACGCGAGGTGCAAGGGAGTGAGCGGCCAGGGGTGGTGTCTCGGTAGCCTCCGGTGTGTCTTCCACCCCGGCCGCCCAGGAGTTCTCGTCGTTTGGGGCGCTCCGTGAGCAGGCGCTGACGTGTACCGCCTGCCCCCTCGCGGCGACGCGGACCCAGGTCGTGTTCGGAGTGGGCGACGAGCACGCGAGCCTGATGTTCGTGGGTGAGGGACCGGGGGCCGACGAGGACCGGCTGGGTGAGCCGTTCGTCGGGCGGGCCGGCAAGCTCCTCACGTCGTTGATCGAGGGCATCGGAATGACGCGTGCCGACGTCTACATCGCGAACGTCGTGAAGTGTCGTCCCCCGGGAAATCGGGATCCGCAACCCGTGGAGATCGATACGTGTCGGCCGTTCCTCGAAGCGCAGCTCGATTTCATCGCGCCGCGCGTCGTGGTCACTCTCGGCAACTTCGCCACGAAGCTGCTGCTCGATACGAAGACGGGCATCACCAAGCTGCGCGGCGAGGTTCAGCTGTACCGCGACGGCGCGGTCGTGATCCCGGTGCTGCATCCGTCCGCGGTGTTGCGCAACGGCGGTGCCGCGCTAGCGCAAGCGCGCGCCGACTTTGTCGTGATCCGACGAACCTTGAACGCGTCGTGATGCGCGTCGTGTCGACGAGCGCCGACATGACGCGCGCGATCGGCGTTGCGATCGCGTCCATGTTGGAAACGGACGCGCTGGTCGTGCTGATCGGTGACCTCGGGTCCGGCAAGACGGTGATGGCGCAGGGAATCGCGGGCGGACTTGGGGTGACCGAGCGCGTCGTGAGCCCGACCTTCACGCTTGCTCGCGAGTACATGGGTCGTGTTCCGGTGCATCACCTCGACGTGTATCGCCTGGATCGGATGCAAGAAGCGATCGACCTCGGCCTCGACGAGCTGTTCGACGGCGCGGTCACGTTGATCGAATGGGGCGACGGAGTACGCGAGCTCTTGCCGACGGATCGCCTCGAGATCGAATTGGTACTCCTACCTCCCGACGAAGCCGACGACGACACCCGCG
>JANYLF010000085.1 GCA_025357995.1 Acidimicrobiia bacterium
ACGACTCCGTCCGCGACGACCGGTGACGAAGGGAGTAGGCCAGTGAAGGCGGACCAGAGTGGCGTGCAGGTCTTCGGGATGCCCGAACAGCCCGTCACGCCCGCCGCGTCGAATGCATACAACGCCTGATTCGAGGCGACATAGACCACACCGTTCGCGACAGCTGGCGTCGTCATCCTCGCGGGACCCGTCACCGTCTTCGCCGTCCACAACGGCACGCAAGTATTCGGAACTCCGGAACACCCAGTCACTCCCAACGCGTCGAACGCGTACAACTTGAAATCGAGTGAACCGACGTACGCAACATTGTTCACGACCACCGGCGACGAATCGATACCGCCACCCGTCGGGCCAACAAAGGCCGGGGCGAGCGCGGAGACGTTCGCCGCGTTGATCTTCGACTCGAACGGCTGATAGCCCGTGTGCGCGGCATCGCCTCGGAACTGCGCCCAGCCGCAACCCGTGCACAACACCGCTAGTACAAGGATTGTCCGCAACCTCATCGCGATCCCGAACCCAGATGATTCAGCGCGCTGCGAATTTCTGCCACGTTGAACTGTTTCAAGCAGCAGTCACGCCGTCAACGGGGCCATCCGACCCATACGACAACGCGAGAGGGTCTGCAACACTCGCAGTCCACATCGCCGGACAGGGAGACCCATGCGCAAACCGGAATTGAAGCGTCCCGGGGCACATCATCAACTCCACGAAACCCGGGGCACATCAAACGCTCCGGATGTGGCACCACCCACCCAAGCGTCACGTGCCTAGAACAACGCGGCGACGAACTCTTCGGGGTCGAAGGGGACGAGGTCCTCGGCGGTTTCGCCAATGCCCACGACCTTCACCGGAATGTCGAGCTCGGATTGGATCGCGAGCACGATGCCGCCTTTGGCGGTGCCGTCGAGCTTGGTGAGCACGATGCCCGTGATGTCGACGGTCTCCGCGAACTGGCGAGCCTGAGTAAGTCCGTTCTGACCCGTCGATGCGTCGACCACGAGGAGCACCTCACACAAGGCGCCTTCGGTGCGTTCGACGATGCGGCGGAGCTTCTTCAACTCCTCCATCAGATTGATCTTGTTGTGCAACCGGCCCGCGGTATCGACGAGGACGACATCGGCACCCCGCGTGGTCGCGGCGCTCATCGCGTCGAACACGATCGATCCCGGATCGGCTCCGTCTTGACCGCGGACGATCTCCGAGCCCGTGCGCTCGGCCCACGTCGCGAGTTGTTCCGCGGCCGCGGCGCGAAACGTGTCGGCGGCCGCGAGAACCACTCGGTGACCGGAGTCGACCTCGCGCTGTGCGAGCTTGGCAATACTCGTGGTCTTGCCCACACCGTTGACGCCCACGAACATCCACACGGTCGGGCCCTCCGACGCACGCTTCATCTCTCGATCGGAATCGGCGAGCAACGCGACCAACTCTTCGCGCAGCAGTTCGATGACACGCTCGGGGTCGGCGACCTTCTCCGCCGTCGCACGACTCCGGACCGCGTCGATCACTTTGGTCGTGGTCGGGACGCCGACATCGGCAAGGATCAGGGCCTCTTCGAGTTCGTCCCACGTCTCGTCGTCGACCTTGCCTCGGCCGGTGATGCCGCTGAACGCACCCGCGAACGCGGCCCGGGTCTTACCCAACCGGTCGCGCAGACGCGGCTTGACTCGTTCGACGGGTTCTTCGAGTGCGGGTTCCTCGATCGGGGCTTCTTCGACCGGCGCAGCTTCGGGTACCACCGATTTCGGCGCGGCCGGTTGGACCGGACCGCTCGGCGGCCGCGTCGGCGTGGCGGGTGTGACCGCGTCATCGGTGCGACGCGACGACCGCCGCGCGTTCATGACCACACCAACCGTCATCACGACTGCGACCGCGAGAATCAGAACAAGAAGCAGGGGTTCCATCGGCGGGCGAGCCTAATGACGGAGGCCCGCTCCCTCAGGTGTCCACACTCCCGAGGCGGAGCCAAGCAGGTCGGGAGCGTCCCGCCATACTCCCGAGACGGAGAGAGGAACGAACGGAGTCGAGCAGCCCGGGAGGCGTCCCGATTATTCGGCACTCAGACCCACCACCGTGCCCCACACGAAGCCGGACGGGCAGACAAGTCGGACGGGCCATCAAGTAGGCGGGCCGCCTTCGGCGCGGTAGGTGACCACACTGTCGCCACCGGGCCGGATGCCGGCCTCGTCCAATGCGGCCTTCACGCGCACGCGCAGTTCACGCGCGACGCGCCACTGTTCGAGTGGTTTCGTCTTCACGCCGAGGCGCATGAGCACCTGGTCGTTCGTGATCTGCTCCACGCCGAGCACCTCGGGCGGAGCCACGATCAGCGGTCCGAACTCGTTGTCTTCGGCCAGCGCATCGGCCGCGCCTTGGATCGCGGCCTGGGCGACCACGAGATCCGAGTCGTACGCGATCGCCACGTCGAGAATCGCGCGGGCCCATTGCTGACTCTTGTTCCCGACGCGTCGGATCTCGCCGTTGGGCACGTGCCACACCACACCCTCGACGTCGCGCAGCCGGGTCGTGCGCAGGCTCACGCCTTCGACGGTGCCGGTGGCGACGCCCGTGTCGATCACATCGCCGACGCCGTACTGATCCTCCACCAACATGAACAAGCCGGAGATGAAATCGCGCACGAGCGCTTGCGACCCGAACCCAACCGCGACACCGATGATGCTCGCGCCGATCCCGATCGCGGCAAGGTTGACCGACAGGGTGTCCAGGATCATCACCAGCGCGGTCGCCCAGATCATCACGGCGACAAAACTGCGCAACACCACGCCGATCACCCCCGCGCGCAGCGCGCGCCGCACGCTGGGAACGGGACCGGTGTCGAGCAACGCGACTCCGGTGCGCCGACGGAGCTTCGCGATTTGGTCGCCGGCTTCATCACGCGAAAGGCGTTTCGCAATGTGGCGGATCGCCAGGCGCGACAGCCGCACCAGCACGTAAGCGACGAGCAGGATCACGAGGATTCGGAACGGCTTGGCGAGATCGTCGGCGACCTGGGAGGCGCGGGCGCTCCCCGTGATGTCGTGGACCGTCGAACACAGCCAGGCCTGCTGGCCCGGCGCGCCGCACGCGTTGATCAACTCCAGATTGTCGGCACCAGCCGTTGCGAAGGCGAGCACGGCGACCACCACATCCCCGAACTAGGTGAGCACGATCTCGCCGCGCATCCGTTGGCTCACGACCTTGGTCGAGCCGCCGGGCGCCATCGACACGCCGTACAGACAGTCGCCGGCCTCCATCGTGCGCTTCTGGTGCGACACGATCACGAGCTGCGCGTCGTCGCGGAACTCGTGCACGAGATCCAGGAATCGATGCAAGTTCACATCGTCCAGCGCGGCTTCCACTTCGTCGAGCAGATAGAACGGCGACGGGCGGGAGCGGAACACCCCGAAGAGGAATGCCATCGCGGTCAGCGACCGCTCCCCACCAGAGAGCAACGACAACCGCTTCGTGTTCTTACCCGAGGGACGCGCTTCCATCTCGATGCCGGTGTTGAGCAGGTCGTCCGGGTCGGTGAGGAAGACGCGACCGGATCCTCCGGGGAAGAGCGTGGAGAAGAGCTGTTCGAAGTTCTTCTCCACGTCAGCAAACGCAGTTTCGAACACCGACACGATCTCGTGGTCGACCGCCTTGATGACGCGCTGCAACTCACGCCGACTGTTCTTCACGTCGTCGAGCTGTTGCACGAGGAAATCGTGGCGTTCCTGTAAGGCCTCGTACTCCTCGAGTGCCAGCGGGTTGATGGGTCCCATCAACCGCAGGTCGCGGTCCAGATCACGAG
Source organism: Acidimicrobiia bacterium (assembly GCA_025357995.1). GTDB lineage: Bacteria > Actinomycetota > Acidimicrobiia > IMCC26256 > JAENVU01 > JAENVU01. The sequence goes on from JANYLF010000085.1 coordinate 3,794, forward strand.
CCCGCCCTGCGAGCGTGGTGCCGTCGGGAACGTCCGGCGGGGCCGAGTTGATCGCGAAGCCCGGCTCACAATCGAACTCGGTACGGACGCGTTCGACCGCAGCCTCGAGTCGCATCCGGTTTTCGGCTTCTTCGATCTCGCGCCGCTGCTGGCGTTCCCGAATGCCCGAGAGCTCCTGCTCCTGGTCGTGACGCTGCGCGCGGAGTTGCTCCAAACGACCGCCGGCCGCACTCGCACGCTCGGATTGAATGCGGCGCTCCTCCCGCACCCAGCCGTAGACGGTTTCGATGCGACCGCCGAGGTCTTCGAGCCGACCGCCGATCGCGACGTAGGCCCCGCCCTTGGCCAACAGGGCGGCGCGGTAGCGCTCCGCCGCGGCCTTGGCCTCGGGATCGCGGGCCAGGCGTTCCTCCACCTCGACCAGCCGGCGCGTCAGCAACGAGCGACGCTCGTCCAGCGCCGCCACCCGTACGGAATGCTCGCGGCGCAACGCCCGAATGGCGTGCTCACGGGCCTCGAGGTCTGCCAATGCCGACGCATGGTCGTTGGCGCGGGCATGGGCATCGGCCTCAGCCGATTCGAGCGCGGGCACGCGGGTCTCGAGGTCGGTGAGGCGGGCGCGTTCGGTCGACAACGCGTCGAGCAGTCCGACGCGGGCACCTTCCGCCGCCAAGAGTTCGTGCGCGCGTTCGTCACACTCGGTCGTGAGTCGCTCGACCTCGGACCGCACCCGATCGTGTTCGCTGCGCGCGGTCCGTGCCGCTTCGGCCGCCTGCTGTTCCGATTCGCGCGCCTGTGCCACGCTCACGCGCTGCTCGTCGACCGCGCGTCGAGCCTCATCCCTCGTCGCGACCGCGTGCTCTGCCGCCGCGATGGCTTCGTCGAGCGCGGCGCGCGTCACCCCCGCCGTTTGGTCACCACCAAAACGCCAAGGCCGCCCACCGCCGAAGCGATCGCCGGCGCGGGTCATGACCGTGAGCTCAGGGTTTGCGACGGCGACGTCCATCGCCGTACGCCAGTCGCCATCGGCCAACACCACTCCGGCGAGCGTGCGCGCGAGTGTGGCTTGCAGACCGGGCAGGCTCGCCTGCACACAGGTCGCGAGGACGCGAGCACCAACCGGCGCACGCGTGGCACCGGTCGTGATCGGCGTATCCGCCTGGTCCAGCACCAACAGCCACGCGCCCACGTCACCGGCGGCCAACCGCTCGATCGCCGACTGCGCCTCGGCTCGCCCCGAGACGATGACGGAGCCCATCGCGTCACCGAGCGCCGCGGCAACGGCGGTTTCCGCGCCCGGCTCGATCACGAGATGATTCACCAGCGAACCGGCGACGCCCAACATTCCGTCGAGCGCCGCGGCCGCCTCGGCGTCGCGGGTGGCATCGAGGGCCTGGTCCAAAGCGTCGGCCCGCGCCTGCCATCGGCTCGCGTCGGACTCCGCCTCCCGCCACCTCGTGTCCGCATCCGTGAGGCGCGCTTCGGCCCCTGAACGGGCGCCGGCGTGGGTGGTAACCGCGGCCGTGACCGTCGGCAGGTTCGCTTCGATCGATTGCAACCGCTCTACGGCACGCTCCAGCTCGGCGGTGAGCCGGGCGCGACGCACCTCGACGGCCTGCACGCGGGCGTCGAACCGCGCCAGCTCTTCCTCGATCCGCGCCATACCGTCGCGGCGCATTCCGATCTCACGACGAACGGCCTCCGCCTCGGCGACCGGATCGTCAGTGGCAAGGCTCGCGTGCAGCCCGGCTCGCTCCTGTGCGAGCGCGAGTTCGGCTTCGTCGATGTCGAGTCCTTGCACGGCGAGCGCACCCGATTCGGGTTCCATGACCGCCAGCTCGCCCCGTACCGCTCCCGCGTCGGCCACCAGTGTCTCGACCACGCCCTCGTCGGCCGCGGCCGCGAGCTCCCGCTCGAGGCTTCGACCACGCTCCACGACCAGCGCGCGCAATCCGCGCGCGCGCTCCCGGATCGCTTCCACGCGGCCGAGCGCGTCGGCCACGTCGCCATGGCCGACGTCGGTGAGCGCACGTTCCGCGTCGAGCACGGAAACGTCGAGCTCGCGCAAGCGCGCTTGGATCGTGGCTTCCTCCCGCGCCAGCTCGTGCGCGTGTTCACGCAAACGCGTGGTCTTCGCCTGCAACCCGGCGAGCTCCCGGCCTACGAGATGCACACGAATCGCGCGGAGTTCGTCGACCACACCGTCGTGGCGGCGCGCCGCGTCCGCTTGCTTCTGAAGCGGCCCCAGCCCGCGGCGCACTTCGCGCAGCAGGTCGTTGAGCCGCACGAGGTTCCCCTCGGTGGCCTCCAACCGACGCTCGGCCTTTTCGCGACGTTTGCGGTACTTGAGGATTCCCGCGGCCTCTTCGATAATCGCCCGCCGATCCTCCGGACGCGAGTTCAACACCGAGTCGATCTGACCTTGGCCGACGATGACGTGCTGCTGGCGGCCGATGCCGCTGTCCGAGAGGAGCTCTTGGATATCGAGCAGGCGGCACGGCGAGCCGTTGATCGCGTATTCCGAATCGCCGTTCCGGAACAGCGTGCGCGTGATCGTGACCTCGGAGAACTCGATCGGGAGCAAGTTTGCGCTGTTGTCGATCGTGAGCGACACCTCGGCGCGACCGAGCGCGGGTCGATCCGACGTGCCGGCAAAGATGACGTCGTCCATCTTGCCGCCACGCAACGTACGCGGCCCTTGGGCACCGAGCACCCACGCGACCGCGTCGACCAAGTTGGATTTCCCGGACCCGTTCGGGCCCACAACGACCATGACGCCGGGTTCGAATTCGAGGACGGTCTTGTCCGCGAACGATTTGAACCCGCGCAGGGTCAGCGACTTCAGGAACACTCCGCAGCTCCTCCGTGACTGATGCCCGATCGTAGCGAGACCGACCGGGACGCGAGCGGATCCGAGCGGGTCCGCTCCGAGTTCACACCTGGCAGAAGGGGCAGAAGAACGTGGACCGGCCGCCCACCTTCTCGCGGATGATCCCGCGTCGGCATCGGTTGCACGCAAGCCCCTCGCGTGCGTACACCTGGTGATGGTCCTGGTAGCCACCCTTACGACCGAAGAGATCCACGTACTGCTCGTCGGCCAGGGACGACCCGCGGTACTTCACCCCGTCTTGGAGCACCTCGCCCACCGCGCGGTACAGGCGGCGCACTTCCTCGGGTCGGAGCTCATCGCTCATGCGATCCCACCGCAGCCCGGCGTGATGGAGTATCTCGTCCGAGTAGATGTTGCCGATGCCCGCGATGAACTTCTGATCCATGAGCGTCGGCTTGAGCTTGGCGTGTTGCCGGGCGACGAGTTCGCCGAAGTAATCCCAGCTCAGCACGGTCGAAAGGGGGTCCATCCCGAGGTGTGCGAGTTCGTCGACCGCGGCTTCGATGCCGTCGAGCTGGGTCACGAACATCTCGCCGAAGGTGCGCGGATCGATGAACCGCAGCTGCCCCCCCTGGGTGAACGTGATCACCACATGGGTGTGTTTGGCCAGCGTTTCCTTGGTGCCCGCGGCACGGCGGAGCTGTCCGGACATGCCGAGGTGCACGACCAGCACGTCGCCACCTTCGAGCTTGAGCAACAGGTACTTACCCCGCCGCTCGATTCCGGTGATCTTGGCGCCTTCGAGGGCAGACGTGAACTGTTTGCGTTGCTTGTAACGGCGAATCGTGCGCATGCCGGTGACCTCGACGGACTTCACCTTCTTGCCCACCACCTCCTTCTCGAGATCGCGGCGCATCACCTCGACCTCAGGTAGTTCCGGCATCCTGACTCCCCCCGACCCGTATCTCCAATGGCGGATCGCCCGCCGAAATCCTCTCCCACGCAGCTCGCGCCGAGGCCTGTTCGGCCTGTTTCTTCGAACCCCCCTCGCCATTGCCGAGGGCCTGGCCGTCGAGCAGAACCGTCGCGAAGAATCGCTTCGCGTGATCGGGCCCCTCGTCGCGCACCTGGTAGCGCGGCAGCCGATCGAAATCGCGCGCCGCGAGCTCTTGGAGCCGAGTCTTGTAGTCGTCGCCGCCCGGACCGGTCGCCGCGTCCACGATGCGCTGGTCGAGCAAGCGCATCACGACGGTCCAGGCCGCGTCCATTCCGCCGTCGAGGTACACCGCGGCGATGACGGCCTCCATCGCGTCGGCGAGGATCGACGGCTTGTCACGCCCGCCCGACGAGTCCTCGCCTTTGCCGAGCCGCAGGCACGGTCCGAGCGCTATGCCCGCCGCAACCTCGGCCAAGACCTCGGCGTTCACCACGGACGCACGCACCTTCGCGAGTTCGCCCTCTTGATGATGGGCGTAGGTCCGAAAGATGTGGTCGGTCACCACCACTCCGAGGACTGCATCGCCCAGGAACTCGAGTCGTTCGTTCGAGCCGTCGGCAGGATGCTCGGCGCACCAGGATCGGTGCGAGAGGGCCTGGAGCAACACCGTTTCGTCGCGAAACGTCCAGCCCAGGAGCGTCTCGAAGCGCGTGCGGTCGTCGGGCGTCATTGTCCCGGGCGCGGCCGTCAGGCCGCGGTTGCTCCCAGGCGAGCCACTACGTAGTCGACTGCGTCTCGCACCGTCTTCAGGTCCCCGAGATCTTCATCGTCGAACGTGAACCCGACCGTGCGCTCGCCGAGGTCCTCCTCCAGTGCCTCTACCAGCTCAATCAACGCGAGCGAGTCGGCATGAAGGTCATCGGCGAAACTCGAGTCGAGCGAGATGGTGTCGTCGTCGATCTCGAGGATTTCGCCGAGATGCGTCCGGACGGCAGCCAACACTTCTGCGGGGCCGATTGGTTCGTGAGTGGAATGGGTTTCAGCCGGCATACGCCTCCTCAGTG
>JANYLF010000105.1 GCA_025357995.1 Acidimicrobiia bacterium
GGATGCGCTCCGCGAGGTCTGGCAACTCGTTGATGGCGAAGATGCCGCGATTCGTACGCGGGACCATGCCGTAGTGGATCGTGAGCTCATCCGAGAGGTAGCGGCCCTCCGCGACCTTGATCGGGTCGACCTCGCCGATGAGATCAGCGATCGACGTGTCCGGAGTGGCGAGCTTCTCGCCGTAGCGGCGGTCACGATGGACCCACTCGATCGGCGTCTCGTCGCCGCGCTCCGCGACGAGCAGACGCGCATGATGCGAGACCGGCGCGTACGGGTCGTCGTTGATCTCGCTGCCCGCGATGATCGGCATCCACTCGTCGAGCAGATTGGTGAGCGAGCGGATCATTCTGGTCTTGGCCTGACCGCGCTCCCCAAGAAAGATGATGTCGTGGCCCGCGAGCAGCGCGTTCTCCAACTGCGGGAGCACCGTGTCGTCGAAGCCGAGCACACCGTCGACGAGCGGCTCGCCCGCGGCGATTTTCGCGATGGCATTGGCGCGCAGCTCGTCCATGACGGGACGGGATTCCCAACCCGATGCGCGTAGTTCGCCGAGGGTTCCGGCACGACTCATGTGATGATCTCCTCGGAGGCGACGTTCGTCGCGCACCTTAGAACGGAACCGATCCGGTCCGCAGACGGTCACGGCGGCGCCGGAAACCACTCGGCCATCAGACCGTCGAACGCCAACGTGACCGGGCTTTCGGCTCCCTCGAACCACGCTTTGAAGATCTCCGCGAAGAGTTCCACGCCGTTGGTGGTGGCATAGTCCGAGATCTGTTCCACCAACTCGCGCTGCGCGCGCTGCCATTCGGGCGGCGCGCCGGGATCACGGCCGCGCAGCGCGAGTTCGACCGATTCCACGCCGAGCGCCGCGCCGATGCTCTGACGAAACCGCGTGCTGTCGGCGATGCGTCCGTTCCCACCCAGGTGGTCGATCGAGTGTCCGATCTCATGCGCCACGACGCCGTCGACCGAGAAGTACCGCCCCGACGGCTTCCGAGAGGCGCGGAACGTCCGACGGGCACCGGGATCGGAATCGGTCTCGGTCCGAATGAGGGTCTCGAGTGCACCGACGCTGACGTGCGCCGGGTTGATCGTAATGCGACCTCCGGTCGCCTGGCCCGAGATACGCCCCTCCACCATGTCTATCGCCGCCATCCCGAAGACGACCGGCGGAACGTGGCGCGCCACCGCGGCGAAGCGGACGAAGATCGTCAGCATTGTGTCGAGTGCCGCGGCGAGCGATTCGATCATGACGTCCGGTCCCACCGGCGCCACAACCTGTACACGCGTGCCCTCTCGCGCCGCGATCACCCGTGAGCTCCCGCCGATCCCCGTCTCGAACCGACGAGCAAGGCGCGTGAGAACACCTCCGGGCTCGATCGTGATCACCGTTCCGGCGAGCAGGTCACCGAGTCCACGCGCGATCTCGTCCCGGTCGCGAGACGGCCACTCGTCGTCGGCGTCGGCGGGCTGCCACGAAGCGCCGACTCGACGGAGGTCGGACCGCAACGACCCCTCGAATCCGTGCGCGCGTGCCATCGTTCGCACCAACGGATCCGTGGCGCGCAGCCACACGCCGACGATCCCCGGAGCCTGCGCGACCTGGGCCATCGCGACCATCAGCCTGCGGACGTCGCCACGAACGAGCGCGAACGTGCGCCCCGTCGCGACCGTGAATCGCACATCGTCTTCGACGAACTCCCACGTCGCGATCGCGACCACCTGGGAATGGTCGTCGGCGATCTCGATATGTCTGGAGCCGGGGCCGTCGGGCACGACATTCCTTCCGCGCACGCCGACTAGCCGAGGGTGCCTTCGATGGGGTCGACGGGTTCGTACGGGCGTCGCGCGAGATCGGCAGTGGCCTCGGCCACGCTCACTCGCGCCACCGACTGGACGTCGCGGCAGTACACGAACGCGGCCGCGCTGTAGTCGTCGACGCGTTCGAACAGACCGACGCCACAGAGACCCGGCGGCGCCGGTTCGAACCAACCGTTGCCGGCCAGGGGGTTGGTCGCGACGTACGCGTCACGCTCGGCCTCCTGACCGCTCAGGAACAGGTGCATACCGATCTGCTGGATCGTGACCCGAACCGTGTGCGAGAACACGACGGGATCGGGAACGTGCCAGCGATAGAACCCGACGAAATCCGGCAGTGCGGCCATGCCACCCGCGACCGGCTCGGCCCGCGCGTCGAGCGGCACGCCGCCGTACGGCGCGGCGTGCTCGCCCATGCCCCACGCCGTGCCGACGTAGTCCTCGAGCCCCGTACCGCAGATTGTGGGCAACGCATCGTCACCATCTCGGTAGATCTTCACCTCGCCTTCGCCGTACCAGGTACCCGCGTCGATCGTCCGTACGCCGAGCGCGGCGCCGAGATAGCGGCCGGGACCGATGAAGCCGTCGGCAATCGTGAAGTCACGACGCATGGTGGTGGGGTTCTCGCGCCGGAACGACACATGCAACGACCCGATGTCGTCGGCCACCGGGCCGAGCGTGACGTCGAGTTGGTAGTAGAGCAACATCGACCGCGCGGCGCCGTTGACGAATTCGACCCGCACCGAGTCGCGGAACGGCATCGGGAAGTACGCGTTGAAACCGCGACCCTCCTGGACTGCAGTCATCGCCGACGCGTACGGTCGTGGCCGACCGCAGGTGGCGCCGAAAAAGTCGAGCAGCGGAACACTCACACTGGGTTCGGACGCGCCGTCGTAGAACATTTCGAGTACCGCGGCGCGCATCACCTCAGGCGCGGCGGGTGGGATCGTGCACCAGAAGTGACGGATCGTTCCCGGCCCGTCGAGCGCGGCGAGCACCACCCGCTCGCCCGCGCGCACTCGACGCGAGGGCGCACCCTTGCGACCGTCCGCCAGGGTTCCGCCGGCACCCCGCTCACCGGTGGTGTTCTCGAACGTGACCGCCCGACTGTCGAGCGCGAGGTCGATCCGTGACGGGTCACCGAACATCCCCCCATTCTGCACGCGCTCGTCCTGTCGTAGTGTCGGCCCTCAATGTCGACGTCTGGCCCTGCGACGCCCGCTTCACCGCCCGATCCGTCGCCGGTCGATCTTTCGGGGCGGTGGCGGGCCCACGTGGACGACGGCGATCTCGCCCGTCGATTCGTGGAACCCGGGTATTCCACGGCCGATTGGCCCGAGATCACGGTTCCGAGTCATTGGCAGAGCACGGAACTGCTGCGCGAATCCGACGGTCCGGTGCTCTATCGCCGCGACATCGACCCGACGCCACTCGCGGCCGAACAACGCCGCTTCTTGTCATTCGATGGCATCTTCTACTTCGGCGATGTGTGGCTCGACGGCCGGTACCTCGGCGCGACCGAGGGGTACTTCTTTCCGCATACGTTCGAGATCACCGAGTTCGCTCGCGACGCGCCACACGCGCACGCGCACGCGCTGGCGGTAGAGGTCGCCTCACCGCGTCAGCCGGATCGGACCGCGAAGCGGTCGGTCACGGGCGTGTTCTCGCACTGGGACAACCTCGATCCGGATTGGAACCCCGGTGGCATCTGGCGTCCGGTACGCGTGCGCGACACCGGACCGGTCCGCGTCTCGTGGCTGCGCGTCCTCTGTACCGAAGCCACCGAGGCGCGCGGCGCGTTCCGCCTCGACATCACCCTCGACCCGGGCACGACGCCTACCCAAGCACCGGTCACGCTCGTGTCCACCGTGACCGACACCGACGGCCACGTCCTCGCCGAGACCGTGACCGATGTCGATCTCACTCGTCGCGGCACGACGGTCGCCATACCGCTCTCGGTGGACCAACCGCCGCGCTGGTGGCCGTGGCGGTACGGTGATCAACCGCGCGTGACCGTCGAACTCCGCGTCGACGTCGACGGCGTACGGAGTGACCACCGACGGCTCACCACCGCGTTCCGCGATGTTACGGTCGACGACTGGCAGTGGTCCGTGAACGGCGAACCGATCTTCGTCATGGGCGCCAATCAGGGCCCGACCCGCATGGCCCTGGCCGATGCGAGCGCGGCGGATCTCGCGCGCGACGTGCAACTCGCACGCGACGCGAACCTCGACTTCCTCCGCGTGCACGCGCATGTGACCCGGCCCGAGTTCTACGACGCAGCGGACGCGGCGGGTTTACTGCTCTGGCAAGACTTTCCCTTGCAGTGGGGCTACGGCCGCGGTGCCCGTAAGCAGGCCGCGCGTCAAGCGCGTGAGATGGTCGACCTCCTCGCGCACCACCCGAGCATCGCCATGTGGTGTGCGCACAACGAGCCGTTAGCCGTCGAGTTCCAGCCGGGCGAGCCGATCACGCCGAAGGCCGCCGCGCGCGTCGGCGCGAGCATGTTCCTGCCGTCGTGGAACAAGGACGTACTCGATCGCTCGGTCGCGCACTCGATCCACAAGGCTGATCCCACTCGGTTCGTCGACCTGCACTCGGGAGTCCTTCCGGGCCTCGGAAGTGGCGGCACCGATTCGCACTTCTACTTCGGCTGGTACCACGGCGAGATGGACGGTCTCGCGCCCACACTCCGCGCAATACCGCGCCTCGCGCGGTTCGTCTCGGAGTTCGGCGCGCAGGCTGTGCCTCACGACGCGGCGTTCATGGCACCCGAACGATGGCCGCATCTCGATTGGGAACATCTCTTCGAACACCACGCGTGTCAGAAGCAGCAGTTCGATCGCTACGTTCCTCCCGCGCTCTTCGACACGTTCGACGCGTGGCGTCTCGCCACCCAGCGGTACCAAGCCGCCTTGATCCAACTCCAGATCGAAGACCTCCGGCGGCTCCGGCTCGCGCCGACCGGCGGGTTCTGCCAATTCTGTTTCGCCGACGGTCACCCATCGGTCACATGGTCGGTGCTCGGCCACGACCGCGCCGCAAAGCCCGGCTTCGCCGCGCTACGCGACGCGTGCCGGACCGTCCTCCCGATGCTCGAGCCCCGGCGCGGGCTGGTCCACGTAGCCAACGAGGGCCGGAACCGCTATCTCGGCGCGACCGTCGAGGTGGACATCGATGGCCAGATCCGCACGTTCGTCGGCGACATCGAGCCCTCGTCGCTCACGTTCGTCGGCCGGGTACATCTCGACCACCGGACCGGCGAAGTCCGCCTGCGGCTGCGCCATCAGGACCTCGCGCCGATCGAGGCCGGGTACGACGATCTGCTCGACTGGCTCCGGATCGTGAACGACGCGCGCTAGCCGGTAGCTTCCCCCGCGCAGAAGTGCGGGGGGACGAGGAGGCTGCGCGCAGTGACAGCCACGCAAGCAAGGTCAACGGGACAACAGCCACCACCGGTGCATCCCGGTACCACCCCGACGAACCCGGTGCTGCGATTCTGGCGCTCGGCCGTCGGCAAGAAATGGGTCATGGCAGTGACCGGCATCATGCTGCTGGGCTTCGTGTTCGGCCACATGATCGGGAACCTCAAGCTCTACCTCGGCGCCGTGCACATGAACACGTACGCGGAGTGGCTCCGAACGTTGGGTGAACCCGCACTGCCCCGAACCGCGCTGCTCTGGATCGTGCGGGTCGGATTGACGGCGGCCTTCTTCTTGCACATCGTGAGTGCCGCGCAACTCACGCGGATGAACCACCGCGCACGACCCACCAAGTACCAGTCGCCGCGCGACTACGCCGCCGCCAACTTTGCGTCGCGCACCATGCGCTGGACGGGAGTGATCGTCGGTCTCTACCTGATCTTCCACTTGATGGATCTCACGTGGGGCAACGCCAACCCGAAGTTCGTACGCGGCGATACCTACGAGAATGTGATCCACAGCTTCAAACGCGTTCCCGTCGCGATCGTCTACATCTTCGCCAACATCGCGTTGGCCGTTCACATCTTCCACGGTGCGTGGTCCATGTTCCAGAGCCTCGGCCTCAACAACCCGAAGTGGAACCGCGCGCGCCGCTCGTTCGCGATCGGCTTCGCCACCATCATCGGCATCGCGAATATCAGCTTCCCGCTCATGATCGTCACGGGGGTGGTCAAGTGAGCTCCATCCAGCTCGACTCCCACATCCCCGAGGGGCCGATCGCCGAGAAGTGGGACAACCACAAGTTCGAAGTAAAGCTCGTGAACCCGGCGAACAAGCGAAAGTTCCACGTGCTCGTCGTCGGCTCCGGTCTCGCCGGTGCGAGCGCCGCGGCAACCCTCGGCGAACTCGGCTACCGAGTCACGATGCTCACGTTCCACGACTCGCCGCGGCGAGCCCACTCGATCGCCGCGCAGGGTGGCATCAACGCCGCCAAGAACTACCCCAACGACGGCGACAGCGTGCAGCGCCTGTTCTACGACACCGTGAAGGGCGGCGACTTCCGCTCCCGCGAGGCCAACGTGTACCGGCTCGCGCAGCTGTCGGTGAACATCATCGACCAATGCGTCGCGCAGGGCGTGCCCTTCGCTCGCGAGTACGGCGGACTGCTCGACAACCGCTCATTCGGCGGCGCGCAGGTTTCGCGCACGTTCTACGCCCGGGGCCAGACCGGTCAGCAGTTGCTCCTCGGCGCGTACCAAGCCCTCGCGCGTCAGGTGCACCTCGGCAACGTCGAACTGCACACCCGCACCGAAATGCTCGACCTCGTGGTGGAGGACGGCCGCGCGTGCGGCGTCGTCGCTCGTCACCTCATCACCGGTCAGGTGAAGTCGTTCTCCGGGCACGCGGTGGTCCTCGCCACCGGTGGCTACGGCAACGTCTTCTACCTCTCGACCAACGCGATGGCGAGCAACGTCACCGCGGCGTGGCGGGCCCACAAGCGCGGTGCGCTCATGGCCAACCCGTGCTTCACGCAGATCCACCCCACGTGCATCCCCGCGAGCGACGTCTTCCAGTCGAAGCTCACGCTCATGAGCGAATCGCTCAGGAACGACGGTCGCATCTGGGTGCCCGAGTCCGGCGACGACACGCGATCGCCAGATCAAATTCCCGAGGCCGAGCGCGACTACTACCTCGAGCGCCGCTACCCCGCGTTCGGAAACTTGGTCCCGCGCGACGTTGCGTCGCGCGCCTCGAAGCGCGAGGTCGACGCGGGTCGTGGCGTCGGGCCGATCAAGAATGGCGTGTACCTGGATTTCGGCGAGGCGATCCACCGGCTCGGTCGTCACACCATCGAGGAGCGTTACGACAACCTCTTCCAGATGTACGAACGCATCACCGGTGAGGATCCGTACACCGTGCCAATGCGTATCTACCCGGCGGTCCACTACACGATGGGTGGTCTCTGGGTCGACTACAACCTGATGAGCAACGTGCCGGGTCTCTATGTACTCGGCGAGGCGAACTTCTCCGATCACGGCGCGAACCGCCTCGGTGCGAGTGCGCTGATGCAGGGTCTGGC
>JANYLF010000130.1 GCA_025357995.1 Acidimicrobiia bacterium
GTACCGGCGAACGTGTAGGTGATCGTGTCGCCGACGTTCAGCCCGGACGTTTGGTTCGCGGTCTTGGTCAGGCCAAGGGTCGCGGTCGTGTTCGCGGTGACGGTTGCCGACGCGCTCTTCGTGACGGGGTTGTTGGTCGGGTCGAGGCCGGAGATGGTGGCGGTGTTGACGAACGAGCCGGCGTCGACTTCGGCTTGGGTGACGGTGTGAGTGGCCGTGCAGCTGATCGTGGCGTTCGGCGCGAGGGTCGCGACCGGGACAGCTGGAGTGCAGGTGCCCATGACCGCGGTCGGGTCGGTGACGTTCACGGTGTGCAGCGTGACGGTGCCCGTGTTCTGCGCGTTGATGGTGTACGTCACGACGGTGCCCGCGACCACATTGCTGTTCGGCGATGCCGTCTTGGTGAGACTCAGCGCGGCCGTCTGGTTCGCCGTCACGGTTGCGCTGGCGGTCTTGGTGACGGGCGCGTTCGACGGGTTCAGGCCGCTGATGGTTGCGGTGTTGGTGTAGCTCCCCGCGTCGACGTTCGCTTGGGTGACGGTGTACGTGGCGGTGCAGGAGATGGTCGCGTTGGGGGCGAGGGTGGCTGGGGCGGCGGGTACACACGAGACCGCGGAGAGGCCGGGCAGCGGGTCGGTGACGCCGACGCCGTGGAGGGTGACGGTCCCGGTGTTCTGGCCCGAGAACGTGTAGGTCACGACGGTTCCGGCGACTACGCCGGTCGACGGGGATGCCGTTTTGGTGAGGCTGAGCGTGGACGTTTGGGTTGCGGTGACGGTCGCGCCGGCAGTCTTGGTGATCGAGGCGTTGTTGGGGTCGAGGCCCGAGAGCGTGCCGGTGTTGACCACCGAACCGGCGTCGACGTCGGCTTGGGTGATCGTGCGGGTCGCGGTGCAGGAGATGGTCGCGTTCGGTGCGAGGGTGGCCGGGGCCGCGGGCACACACGTCACTGCCGACAGACCGCCGAGGGGGTCGGTGACGCCGACGCCGTGGAGGGTGACGGTGCCGGTGTTCTTGCCCGAGAAGGTGTAGGTGACGACGGTGCCGACGCTCACGCCGGTGTTGGGGGACGCCGTCTTGGTGAACGTTGCGTTCGCGGTTTGGTTGGCGGTGACGGTCTTGCTCGCAGTCTTGGTGACGGGCGTGTTCGCGGGCGTCAGACCGCTGATGGTTGCGGTGTTGGTGTAGGACCCCGCGTCGACGTTCGCTTGGGTGACGGTGTACGTGGCGGTGCAGGAGATGGTCGCGTTGGGGGCGAGGGTGGCCGGGGCGGCGGGTACACACGAGACCGCGGAGAGGCCGGGGAGCGGGTCGGTGACGCCGACGCCGTGGAGGGTGACGGTCCCGGTGTTCTGGCCCGAGAACGTGTAGGTCACGACGGTTCCGGCGACTACGCCGGTCGACGGGGATGCCGTTTTGGTGAGGCTGAGCGTGCCGGTCTGGGTCGCAGTCACGGTGGCGCTGGCGGTCTTGGTGACGGGCGCGTTCGACGGGTTCAGGCCGCTGATGGTCGCGGTATTGGTGTAGCTCCCCGCGTCGACGTTGGCCTGGGTCACGGTGTAGGTCGCGGTGCAGTTGATGGTGGCGTTCGCCGCCAGCGTCGCGGGTACAGCGGGGGCGCACGAGAGCGCGGAGAGCCCCGGGAGCGGGTCGGTGATGGCCACGTTGTGCAGGGTGACGGTGCCGGTGTTCTGACCGGAGAACGTATACGTCACGGTGTTCCCGGCGACCACCCCGGTGTTCGGCGCCGCCGTCTTGGTGAGACCGAGTGTGGACGTTTGGGTCGCGGTCACGGTCGCACTCGCGGTCTTCGAGACCGGGTTGTTCGACGGGCTCAGACCGCTGATCGTCGCGGTGTTGGTGTAGCTCCCCGCGTCGACATTCGCTTGCGTGACGGTGTACGTGGCGGTACACGAGATCGTCGCGTTCGGCGCGAGCGTGGCCGGGGCGGCGGGCACACACGAGACCGCGGAGAGGCCGGGCAGCGGGTCGGCGACGCCGACGCTGTGGAGAGTGACGGTGCCGGTGTTCTTGCCGGCGAACGTGTAAGTGACCACCGTGCCGGGCACCACGCCCGCATTTGGTGATGCCGTCTTCGTGAGCGACATCGTCGCGGTCTGGGTGGCGGTCACGGTCGCGGCCGCGGTTTTGTTGACGGCGGCGTTGGACGGGTCGAGGCCGCTGATGGTGGCGGTGTTGACGATGGAGCCGGCGTCGACGTCGGCTTGGGTCACGGTGCGGGTCGCGGTGCAGTTGATGGTCGCGTTGGGTGCGAGGGTGGCGGGCGCGGCGGGAATGCAGCTGATCGCCGATAATCCGCCGAGCGGGTCGGTGACGCCGACGCTGTGGAGAGTGACGGTGCCGGTGTTCTTGCCGGCGAACGTGTAGGTGACCACCGTGCCGACGCTGACGCCGGAGTTCGGTGCCGCGGTCTTGGTCAGCGAGAGTGACTTGGTCTGGGTGGCGGTCACGGTCGCGGATCCGGTCGCCGAGAGCGCGTTACCGCCGGTAGTGGTTCCGGTCACCGTGGCAGTGTTGTTAATAGTGCCGGCGTCGACATCGGCCTGAGTGACGGTGCGGGTCGCGGTGCACGTCATCGACTGGCCCGCGGTGCGGTTAGATCCGTTGGCGGGAGCACACGCGAGCGCACTCAACCCGACCATCGGGTCCGTGACCGTCACTGTGTTCACGGTCACGCTTCCGGTGTTCGTCGCCACGAAGGTGTACGTGACCACATTGCCGACCGCGACGCCGCTGTTCGGTGCCGCGGTCTTGGTCACGGTCAGGGCGCCCTTGTTGACCACGGTGCTGGCGGTACTCGAGTCGTTGGCGTCGCCGGATTTTGGGTCCACCACGGTCGCGGTGTTGGAGATCGCCGCGCCGTCGGCCGCGCCGGCATTGACGACCTGGGTGTACGTGAGCACTTCGTTCTGGCCCGCGGACAGACCGGCGGTGGCGGTACAGGTGGTGGTCGACGCGACGAGCGCGCAGGGTCCGGCGGGACCGACCGCGCCGGTCAAGGTCGCCGCGCCGGCATTGGCGACCGGGAACGTGTCGGTCACGATGAGCGGGTTGGAGGTGGTATCGACCGGACCCTTCATGTCGCCCGGCCCGAGGTTCGTGACGGTGATGGTCCAGGTGATGGTGCCGCTCGGCGCCACGTACGGCGTGGGGCTCGCGGTCTTGGTGATCGCGAGGTCGTAGCAATTGATCGTGACCGGGGTGTTGACGGTCTGAGTTGTGATATTGCCGACGATGTCCGCGCCCCCTGATTGCGAGGACCGGTCCTTCACGGTTGCGGTGTTCGTGATCGTTGCGCACGGCGCGGTGTTGGAGATGATCTGGTCGTACGTGATGACGATCTGTTCGCCGGAGTCGAGCCCGCGCGTTCCGCCTGATGGCGCGCCGCCCGCGGCGGGCGCGCTGTACGGACGGGAACAGTTCGTGGCTGCGGGCATCGACGATCCGACTGCGACACCGGTACAGGTGACCGCGCCGGTGGCCATACCGGATCCGCCACCACCGGAGACGGTGATTGACGTGACCTTGTTCGCGGGCGCCGGGAGTCCGTTCGGTCCGGCGGGCAGCGAGTCCGAGAGGTCGATGGTGTCGCCCTTGGTCATCGGGTTCGGCCCGGTGTTCTTCACCGTCACGGTCCACGTGACTTTGTTGCCGGCGTTGACCGTCGGTGACGACACAGTCTTGGTGAGCGAAAGGCTGTAGAGACACGGCAGCCAGTCGATGGTGACCGAACCGGTCGCGCCAGGTCCGGCCGCGGCCGGAGACGCCGTACCGGCCGCACCCGAGATCGCGCTGGGCACCGTTGCGAGTGCATCGACCGAGGTCGCGCGGACGAAGCTGGAGCCGCCGCCGCCGCCGGCACCGGTGACGGACTGACTCGTCGTCGATGCTCCACCACCACCGCCGGTGTATCCGCCGCCGCCGCCGCCGCCGCTGTCGTAGTTCAGGTCCGGTCCGCCGTTGCCGCCGTTCCCCGGGCCGGGGCCCGTGCCGGCCGCGCCGTTGCGGGCCACGACGGTGTTGTGGACACCGCCGGCGCCTCCCGCGCCGGCCTGTCCGCCCGTGCCGCCGCCGGGAATGCCTGGAGCGTCGACGCCGACTTGTCCGTTGGTCCCGACCGCGACCACGCCGGCGCCGATGCCGGTAAAGCCGCCACCGCCGGCGACCCCTGCGGGTGCGTTGTTGTGGGCCGCACCACCGCCGCCACCGCCGCCCGCGATGACCACGGTCGTTCCCGCGAAGCTCACCGAGGTTCCGCCACCGCCACCGCCACCGCGATGATCGTTGACGATCGTGCCGCCGGAGCCGCCGTTGCCGTCACCAGCACCGCCAGGGGCGGTTGCGGCAGCGCCGGACGTGGGCTGGGGTGCGCCCGCGCCGACGGTGCCGCCGTAGCTCTGTCCGGGCACGACGGTGAATGTCGCGCTGATGCTGGCGCCGGCACCGCCGGTGCCACCGAAGCCGAGCGCGGTTGGGGAACTCGCGCCGCCGCCGCCGGCCGCGGTGACCTTCGCGAAGCACGCGCCGTCGGGCACGGTGCCCGCGGCGATGGGGCCCGCGGTCGAGACCGTCACCGCGCCCGGACCGACCGCGGGGTCGGCACCGGCGGGGAGCGCGGTCTGGCCGATGGTGTCGAGCGGCACGAGGCCGGCGGCGATCAGCAGGATCGCGCCAAGGCTTCGAGCCACCCGGGCCGAACGTTGCGCGCGCGGGTTGAGAGAAAGTCGTCCGTTCACACAGGCAACTTCGACTCAAAGTTGGAAAAACTGAGGTGGAAATTTGTCCGAATTCAGGGACGCGAAAGTCCGGTTTTCCAGTCCGATGCGCTCGGCGCGCGCCGTCAATCGCGCGCGGCGATTCCGTGGAGCTGGGACGCGACAAACGCCCGGACATCCGCAGTGCGGATGGCCGGGCGTCGGGGGGACTGGTGTGGTGGCGCGCTATGCGTCGGCGCGCTCCACGCGCAGGATGCAACGCAAGTCCTTGCCGCTGGTCTTGACCGAGCCGGACCAGGCGTGCGTCGCACCGGGTGCGACGGGCGCGAAGTCAGACTGCGAGAGACCAACGGTCGTGTCGCCTTCCAAGAAGCTCACGTAGATGCGGTAGTGCGCGGGCTTCTTCGAGGAGTTGGTGACCTTGCCGGTCGCGATCCACTTGGACCCAGTGGCCTTGCACGACGTGTCGTGCGCGTCGGACTTGGCGCCGACGAAGTCTTTGAGGGTTCCCGGCGTGTTCTGGGTGTTCGCGACGAACTGCGGTTGCGTCGTCGACGTAGTCTTGGTCTTCGCGGCGGTGGTGTCGTCGGCCTTCTTGGCGGCCGAGCCGGCGTTGTCGCTGCTGCAACCGGCGATGCTCACACTGGCCACGAGGCCGAGGACGATCAGGGTCTTTCGCATGGCGCGTCTACCTCCCAGTAGTTCTTGAGACCCAGGTATCGACCCCCTCGCGTCGGCCTTGAGCGACATTCCGCTCGCGTAGATTCCGGCGATGACGTATCGAGTGATTCAGTGGGCGACGGGCATGGTGGGCCAGGAGTCGATCCTCGGAGTGCTCGCGCATCCCGATCTCGAGCTTGTCGGCTGCTGGGTGCACAGCGCGGACAAGGCGGGCAAGGACGTCGGCGAGATCTGCGGTATCGATCCGATCGGGGTCGTCGCGACCAACGACGTCGACGCGCTCCTCGCGCTCGACGCCGACTGCGTGATCTACACGCCGGTCATGGCGAGTACGACCACGGTCATCAAGCTGCTCGAATCGGGCAAGAACGTGGTGACGCCCGTTGGTTGGATCTATCCCGGCGAGTCACCCAAAGTCGCGGCGATCGAAGACGCGGCTCGCCGTGGCAACGCCACCTTGCATGGCACCGGCATTAACCCCGGCGGGATCACCGAGCGGCTGCCGCTGCTGCTCAGCTCCTGGTGTCGCAACATCACTCACGTGCGCGCCGAGGAGTTCTCGGACATCCGTAACTACCCGACCGCGTCGGTCGTGCGCGACGTGATGATGTTCGGCACTCCGCCCGAGGCCGCGCAGACCTCCCCGATGCCCACGATTCTCGGACTCGGGTTCTGCGAATCGATCGACATGATCGCGGCCGAGCTCGGATGGACCCTCGACGCGGACAAGCGCACGACTCACGAGATGGCGACCGCCACGCAGGACCTCGACACGCCGGTCGGCGTGATCGAAGCGGGGACGGTCGCCGCGCAACGGTTCACGTGGGAAGGACTCGTCGACGGTCAACCCGTGATCACCGTTCGCGTCAACTGGCTGATGGGCGAGGAGCATCTCGAACCGGCGTGGACCTTCGGTGCGGGGGCGGCCCGGCCCGGCCCGCAGGACCACGAGGGCGAGGGGCGCGGACAGCGCTTCGAAGTCGAGCTCACGGCCGAGCCGCCGGTGAGTGTGGTGGTCCACGGGCTTCATCCGCCGGTGGTGGGACAGAATCCCGAGATCGGCCTCACTGGGCCGGCGATGCATTGCGTGAACGCGGTTCCGTACGTGTGCGCGGCCGAGCCCGGGATCAAGACCTATCTCGACCTGCCGTTGATTGCCGGCCGCGCGGCCGTCTGAGTCCGGGTGAGTCGGGGTGACGTCGGTCAGACTTCGACGACGGGTTGCATGAACACGCGCACCTCGGACTCGTCGAAGAGTTCAGGGAGGACCCACCCGTCGACCTGGCGTCGGAGCCGGAACTGCGTGATGTCGCCGTCGCGGATGGTTTCCTCGATCTGAAAGCCGGTGATCCAGCGGTCGCCGAACTGCAGGTGCACTTCGCACGCGAGCGGGCGTTCGGCGCGCGTCGCGGGCGCGACCGGGAGATCTGCGATGAGCTCCGCGGTGAGATCGATCGTCGTATCCACGGGATCGGCCGGAGCTTCGACGGGATAACGCGGAGGCTCGACGGCGGACGTTGGCTCGCGCGCCGGGTTCACGCTGCCGCCGATGATCGTGCCGGCGCCGTGATCGGCCGCCGGTATGGCCGGCGACGACACGATCATCGGTGCACCGATCGCGGGGGCCGCGATGAACATGGTGAGCAGATCGATGGCGCGCGCGAGGCCGGCGCGGTTCGATTCCTCGTGCTCGAGCTGGACGCGTAACTCGGTGTTGACCGTGGCGACGTCGGTCAACACGCGCATGAGCTCGATGTCGCGGCGGGCGACTTCACGGTGCAACTCGCCCAACTCGGACCGTAGGGCCTCCACCTGGAGCCGCGAGGTCTCGGCGTGAACCGCAGCCAACTCGGCCGCGTGTCGTCGTCGCCGTGTCCACCCCAACGCGGTCCCCCTCGGTGTCGGAACGCACGGTACGCCCGCCGAGGGCTCAGGTGGTGGAACTTCCGAGCGGCTCGAACGGAATGGTGAATGCGGGGGCTTCCACGCCGCCATCGATCTCGAAGATCTTGCCGGTGACCCAGCTCGCGGCGTCGGACGCGAGGTACAGGACCGCGGCGGCGATGTCTTCGGGTTGGCCGATCCGTTGCATGGGCGTATTGGCTTCGAGGCGGGCGCGGATCGAATCGTCGGTGAGCACGTGAGCGAGGGCCGCAGTCTCCACCCCACCCACCTCGATCGCGTTCACGCGGACCGTGGGCGCGAGTTCGGGTGCCATTGCGCGCGTCATCATCGAGAGCGCGGCCTTCGCCGTCGCGTACGCGACAAAACACGGCTGCACCATGCTGGCCGCGCGCGACGAGATGTTCACCACGCTGCCCGCGCCGACTTGCACCATGTGCGGCACACAGAGTCGCGTCAGTGAGAATGCGGCGAGCACGTTGAACGTGAACGCGCCTTCCATGGCGCGTCGGCTCGTGTGCATGACGGGTCGTGGATCCCAGCCGCCC
>JANYLF010000150.1 GCA_025357995.1 Acidimicrobiia bacterium
TCCGCGATCTGGGTTTCGAGCGTGCGCATGGCGGGTGACGTCACCGCAGTGGTGGCGATCGGATGCGAGGGCTGGTCCATCCCGCCCGGATCCCCGTCATGGCGACGGCGCTCCTCGTGGGTGGCGCGGAAGCGCGCCTGCGCGACGAGCCGTTCGTGCTCGGACCGCTCGGCCAACATCTCCCGTCGGAGCCCGGCGAGCTCCTTCTCCGTTGCGAGCCGCAGCGCCGCGACCTCTTCGAGGGCGCGCCGTTGCGCCAGCGCGACTCGACGCGCCTCCTCCGCCGCCTCCGCGTTGGCGCGGACCGCGGCCTCGAGATCCGCGGAGCCCTTCCGCCCGCGACCGGTCTCCGGGACATCGACCAGCTCCCGACGGAACACCGGAGCGGCCGGTAGCTTCTGCGCCATGCGGTTGGCCACCATCTCGTCCAGGGTTTGCTTGGTCGCGGCCGGAGTGGAATCGGTCTGGATACTCAGCGCAGGCCCCTTTCCAACGGCATGTACAGGGCGTTTCTGTCCTTTCGACCACTTACCTGCCGAAACTTGATCGATTCGGCACTTTCTGGAGGATCTCCCATGTCCGAGGCACTCCAACACCCGAATTGGGTGCGCCGACTCAACCTGTTCGGCGACGCCGTCGGAGACCCGCGGTCGCTCGTGGGGCTCGACCCCGACGAGCTGCTGGCTATCGCGCGCGACACGACCGGACTCGACGACGTCGGTGCGTCGCAATGGCCCGGCTGGGAAACCACCTTTCGCGAGTTCGTCGCGTCGGTCGACACCGAGTCGCAATTGCATCTCCTGGGCCGTGTCCTGACCCGCGGCGAGATCGTCCGCATGCTCCAAACGCGGTTCCGGCTCCAAGCCCATTGGACCGCGACTCCCGCGCTCGTCGCCGAGCCGGTAACCGCGCCACTCTTCGTGGTGGGCCCGCCGCGCACCGGCACCACCATTCTCTTGGAGTTGCTCGCGCTCGACGAGTCGCTACGCGCGCCCATCGCGTGGGAAGCCGTGCAACCGCTCCCCCGTCTCGCGGATCCGGTGGCAGATCGCGCGGAGCGCCGCAGGCTCGCCGAGGCGGAGCAGGAGTTCTGGGCCGACATCGACCCGAACTTCATGGCGATGCACGAGTTGGCGAGCGACCTCCCATGCGAATGCGTGCACTTCCTCGCGTACGACTTCGCCGGTCCGTACTGGTCGATGCACTACGACACTCCGAGCTTCATCGGCTGGCAACTCGAGAACCTCGACACGATCGGTCGCGTCTACCGACTGCACCGCCGGATGCTCCAGACGTTCCAGCACGCCGGCGATCCGCGGGGCCCGGCCGTCGACGGTCACGATCGCCGTTGGCTCCTGAAATCACCCGCGCACGTGTCGACGCTGCCGCAACTCTTCGCGGAGTATCCCGATGCGCTGGTCATCCACACCCATCGCGATCCGCGCAAGTTCATCGCGTCGCTCACGAGCCTCCTCGGCGTGCTGCGCTTCATGCGCAGCGACGCGGTCGACGTCGCCGCGCTCGGACCGATGATGGAGATGGCGTACGAGATGTTCCTCAACGGCGCGATCGCCCAACGCACCGACGGCTCGCTTCCCGCACACCAGATCGTGGACTCGCACTTTCTCGACCTGATGGCAGATCCCGTCGCGAACGTGCATGGCCTCTACGACCAGCTCGGACTCGATTGGCCCGCGGGCCACGACGCCCGCATCCGCGACTACCTCGCCGACAAACCGAAAGGCAAGCACGGAACGCACAGCTACACGATGGAGTCCGTCGGCCTCGACGAGAACCACGTGCGGGCCACGTTCGCTCACTACGTGGCCCACTACGGCATCACCGAGGAGTAGCTAGCCCAAGGAGTCGACGGGAACGACCGTGGCCTGCGGAGTCTCGATCGAGCCCTCCGGGAGCATGAAGCGCCAGAAGACCATCGCGAACGCGTTGCCCTCGGTGTCGATCCAGTTGGGCACGCCCGGATCGCGGTGCGCGATCACCGCGGTGAACCACCCGTCGTCGTCGAGCACCATCTGCGCGCGATTCAACGAGACGGAACGATGCACGTAGTCGAGGGTCTGGAGGAAGCGGTTCCAGATCATCACGTTCGCGCACCGACACGCGGGCCATTTCATCCGCATGACCAGCGCCTCGTCGGGACCGAGCAGATACGGCGCCATGCTGTAGGCCGCGTCGATCGCGGCCAGCGGATGGTTGCGCGGCGTGACCGGCGGTGGGAACTCGTTCGGGATCTGCGACACGAAGTCCGGAAGGTCACGAGTGCCGGGCGCGCCCATGCCGAGGGTGCGCGACCGTACGTAATTCGCGACGCGTCGAAACCCGGCGGCGATCACCGCGTCCGACGGGGGCGGCGGCGGTTCCGTCGCGCCGAGTGCCTCGACCCCCAGCTGCACGTCGCGGACCGGCTCCGCGCCCGGACGCCACCGCTCTTCCCAGTAGTGACGCGACGTGATGCGCGTGGTCTGATCGGTCAAGGGCAACCAGTTCCGGTCCTGAGGTGGACCGCCGAGGGTGATCGCGAAGTTTCCGTCGGCATCGATGTCGAACTGCATGTCGTTGATGAT
>JANYLF010000192.1 GCA_025357995.1 Acidimicrobiia bacterium
TCAGATGCTGCCGATCAGAACAACGGGGACCAGGCGACGGTGCGCAACATGCGACTCTCCCAGTCGTCGCGTACGCGCAGTGCATCGTGCATCCAGGTTCCGGGCGCTCGGTGCTCCTCCGGTACCTCGGACGTGAGCAGCCCGAGCAGGCCCGACGGGCGGGTGACCTTCTGCCACAGAATCACTTCACGATGCTTCGCGGCCGCACCCCAGGCCGGGGTGAAGACCGCCTGAAGTTCGAGGAGGGAGCGGCCACCATGGCGGCCTTCCGCGAGACTCGGCGCGTAGTTGTCGCGCGCGGCCTCGAGGTACTCCTCGAGCATGCCCGCGTGCGGCCATGCGGTGTCTTCCATGAACAGCGTGAGATCGTGTTCGCCACCGTCCGTGGGAACGTGCGCGAAGTCGACTTCTTGAAGCGGCGACCACTCGGCCGGCACGACTGCCTTCGCAGTCACGTCCCAGCGCAGCTGGTCGAATTTGCGGGCAGTAGCGCGGAGATCTCCGCGTTGGAGTCTCCAGACCAGGTCTTCCCACGCGGCGCCGTTGCGTACCGCGGTGAGCGTGACGAAGTTGTAGGCCCGACCGGTTCCGTGGGTAAGGCGCATGAAGTAGAGCAGCCGCGCGTCGTCCGTCTGGGCCAGCTTGGGCATCAACTCGTCGCGGAAGCTGGCTTCGAACTCGTCTTCGTGCGCACCCATCACGCGGTGAACTTCGTGAATGAAGAGCATGGGCGGACGCTATCGCTCGGCGACGGGCTCCGTGATCGCGGCGAGGATTGCTTCGAGCGCGACGTCGGCGAGCGCGCGCAATTCCTCATCCGTCCGGTCCTGAATGGGGTGGGGGACAAAGACCACGGCTGGGTCCGCACCCAGCGCGGCGGACTGCGCCGCGGCCGCGTCGATGAACTCGGTGGACGCGAGGAACACACCGGGCGTTCCGGCGGCTTCGAGGTTCACGATGTCGTGCACACTGCACGACGTGCACGAGCCTCAATCGGCGAGGGCCTCGATCACCACATCGCACTTGGTGGAGATCTCGTGGCGCAGGTCGATCGGGGCCGGCTTGGTGAAGGTGGGCTTCGCGAACCGCAAGACGGTGTGACCGCGCGTTTCGAGTTGTTCCGCGAGACGATCGAGGAAGACGTCTCCGCGTGCCTTCGTGATATCGAGCAAGCCGATCGTCGCGCCGTCGAGCGTGGCCGGTCGTTTCGCGCGCTCGCGGGTGCCGGGCGCGCGTTCGCTGGTCGGGTCGAGCACTGTGGTCATGAACGCAGCTCTCTGGTCACCGGTTCGGACCCCATCTTCCCACTTGCCCACCCGCCGATGATGCCGGAGAACAAACCGGCGCCTCCGCCGGCATGGGCGATGAGCATTCCGCCATCGCGGAACTTGGGCAAGGTGAGTTCGGCCAGCGATTCCGGGATCCCCTCCTCGATGCCACTCGCGCCTCGCACCATCTCCCGGCCGTCGATCTGGAGCAGTGCGCCGATCTCCTCGCGAAAGCGCGCCTTCGACCATCCCGCCTCTTCGTAGACACGGAGGTGATCGGGGGTGATGACCAACATCGCGTCGAACGCGAGTGGCAGCTTCGGATGTGCGGTCGTGCGCAGGCAGGCGGCGAAGCTCCGGGTGAGTGATTCGGGCGTGCGCGAGATCTGGTCGACGATGCCACGTACGCCCTCACCCGCGAAGAGGGTCACCGTGTTCTGGCTCGCCTGGTACCCGCGCTCCACGTGCATGGGTTCCCAGAACGCATCTTCGTGCTCGGCGAAGCAGCACGTGTACTTGCCGGGCTGGCCGAGGGTGGCGCGATCGACTTCGCCGGGTCGACCGCCGCCCACGTTGCGAATCACGAGTTGAAGCGCGCGGCCGATCGTTGCGTTGGCGCGGTTGCCAGGGCCGAGCGCGTTGATGCCGCTGTTCATGCCGATGGCGCGCGTGATCGGCCCGTTGACGACGATGACGGGCCCACTGAACCAAGTGGTAGCGAGGAGGCCGTGCATGTTGAAATCGTCGGTGCACGCGGCCTCCACCGCGGCGAGGACCACCGGGAGATACTCCGGAAGACACCCCGCCATGACCGCGTTGATCGCCACTTTCTCGACAGTGCACTCGACGAGGTCGGGCGGAATCACCGCCACGATGTCCTGCGCACCGCGCGTCGTTCCGGCCAGCATCCGCACGACTCGCGCGGGTGTAGGTGGGACGACCGGCAGGCCGTCTGACCAGCCGCGGGCGAACATGGCCTCGGCGTCGTCCTCTTCGTCGCCCAGATCGACGCGACGGGCGCGGAGATCACGCTCGCCTTCGCGAGTGGCGCGCGCAGCCGCGATCGCCGGGTCCTGAGTGCGAGAACCACATCCCGGCCGGTAGGGCGGCAGGTTCGCGCCGAGCGCGTCGACGCCGGTGAACTCGATCCATTCGGGCTGACTCCATCCGACGATGCGCGCCACTTCCTTGCCGTCTTCGACGCGAAGGAGTGTGGGGACGGTGTCGAGTTCGAGCGCGAAACTCACCTCCAGCTCGCGGTCGTCCAGCGCACCGCCGATGGACTCGGGGAAGCTCGGATCGTCCTGCGAGTAGACGGTGACCGCACCGGGATACGACGCGCGCAGCTCGGCGAGGACGGGCGCCAGGAGGGTGCACGTGGGACAATCGCGCTTGACGATCGCCACAATGCCGTCCGTCAGCTGCATCCCTTCAGCCTGACGGCCGCACGGCGTGCTCGCAAGTGTTCTCGTGCCCTAGGTGGTGAGCTCGCCGATGATGTGGTCGATCGCGCGAGTGAGAATCGCGACGTCGTCGGGCTCGACCGCGGGGAACATCGCGATCCGTAGTTGATTGCGCCCGAGCTTGCGGTACGGCTCGGTATCCACGATGCCGTTGGCGCGCAGCGCCTTCGCAATCGCGGTGGCGTCGATGGCGTCGTCGAAGTCGATGGTGCCCACCACGTGGCTGCGTTCGCTCGGCTTCTCCACGTACGGCGTCGCGACCGCGGATGCTTCGGCCCAGCCGTAGAGAATCTCCGCGCTGCGATCGCACCGACCCGCGGCCCAGTCGAGGCCGCCGTGGCCGAGCATCCACTCGATCTGATCGGCGAGGAGAAACACCGTGGCGAGCGCGGGGGTGTTATAGGTCTGGTCGAGGCGTGATTGGTCGAGCGCGATCCCGAGATCGAGACTCGCGGGAACCCATCGGCCCGACGCGGCGATGCGCTCGATGCGCGCCACCGCCGCGGGTGAGACGGCCCCAAGCCACATCCCGCCGTCGCTGCCGAAACTCTTTTGCGGCGCGAAGTAGTACACGTCGGTCTGGCGCGGGTCGAAGCGCAGTCCGCCGGCGCCCGATGTGGCGTCGATGAGCACGAGTTGGTCGTCGGTCGCACCTTCCGGACGTTGGACCGGCAGCATCACGCCGGTCGACGTCTCATTTTGCGGCCAGCAGTACGCGTCGACGTCGACGTTCGCGTGCGGGCTCGGATGCGTACCGGGCGCGCTCTCGATGACCTCGGGGTCGTCGAGATGCGGTGCGGTCCGGGTGACCGCCGCGAACTTCGAGGAGAACTCGCCGCACACGAGGTGTTGGCTTCGGGACTCAACGAGGCCGAAGCTCGCCGCGTCCCAGAACGCGGTGGTTCCGCCATTGCCGAGGATCACTTCGTAACCGTCGGGGAGGCCGAAGAGCTCGGCGATTCCCGCGCGTACGTGGCCGACCACGGACTTGACCGTGGCCTGGCGGTGACTCGTGCCGAGGTAGTCACCGGCCCGTGTCGCGAGCGCCTGGACGGCCTCGATCCGCACCTTCGACGGCCCGGACCCGAAACGGCCGTCGGACGGGCGCAACGCGGTGGGAAGGACGATCGTGGTCGGATCGTGAGCGGGGGTGTTGGTGGTCACCCCACCGAGGTTACGCGTCGACCGGGACCGGATCCGGGGTAGTAGCCGCGTGTTCCTCGGCATACCAGCGCGGTCGGTGATGTTTGGCCCACGCGGTGGAAACTGTTCCGCGGGTCATGCCCCGCAGCGATTCGAAGTCTCGGAACGCGAGGACGATGTGGCCGAAGACGGTGATCCAGATCAACCAACCGAACCACTGGTGAACGAAGTCGGCGCCGGTGCGGATGTCGGTCGAGAACGACTGGTTCCAGTACATGATCGAACCAGTGCCCGCGAGGACGAGCCCGGCCGCGGCGACGAATGCTGCGTTCAGCTTCTGACCCGGATTGAACTTGCCGAGGCGAACGCTCGGGTCCCTGCCGAACGTCTTGAGCCAGCGAACGTCGTCCGGCGACCAGCGATTGATGCGGCGCGCGTCGCGGCGCAGCGAGCGGCCCCAGCGCGGAAACATCGCGACCGCGAACGCGGCGAGAATCCCGAGTCCGGAATAGACGTGAATCGCGCGAACGAGCTCGCGATCGGAGAACAGCGACTGGCCGATGCCGAAGTAGAACATCGCGCCCGTCGACATCGTGACCGTGAAGAGCGCCGCGTTGACCCAATGGGCGATCCGTTCGACGCGGGTGAAGCGCGCGACCCGCGTGTGGACCTCAGGTGTGCTCATCGTTGCGTCCGTTCGATTGGCCGACAAACGCATCGATGTCATAGCCGCGGTCTTCCCAGTAGCCGGGGACGACCTTGTCGACGACTTCGATTCCGTCGAGCCACTTGATCGACTTGTAGCCGTACATCGGTGCGACGTACAGCCGGACTGGTCCGCCGTGATCACTCGAGATCGGCTTGCCGTCGAGTTGGTACGCAACGATGACGTCGTCGAGTCGGGCTTGGCTCATCGTGAGGCTCTCGGTATACGTGCCGTCGAAGCTGGTGAGCCGGAGCGCCTTGCCGGCGCTCTGGACGCCGGCACGGTCGAGGAGATCGGCGAGTCGCACGCCGCGCCATTTCACGCCGGTCACGCGCCACCCGGTCACGCACTGAAAGTCGCGGTCGAGCAACTTTGGGGGCAGGGCCGTGAGTTGGTCGTAGGTGAGTGTGAACGGCCGGTCGACGAGACCACTGACGCGCAGTGAATAGTCGGCGGTGGCGCGGCTCGGGTAGTCGCCGGTCACGGTGTAGTAGCGCCAGCCGCCACCACCTGGGAGCAGCGCGGTCAGACCAGTGGGGTCGTCCTTGGCGAGTTGCTGATACCAGTTCGATACGGAGGACCCGGTGAGCACGCCGACGGCGCCGAGTCCGAGCAGTCCGAGAAACAGGCGACGGCCGACCGGAGTCCCGCGTGCATCGTCAGGGGTTTCACTCCCCATCTCGATTGCGCTCGGCTCATCCATCAGGACACCAGGCTACGGGTCGGCCCGGCCTGATGGACGTCGGATCCCCTTACGATCCTCGGAACTCGACGCTGGTTACTCCTGGCCCAGGGTGATGACGTCGGCGAAGGACTGCTCCAGGCAGCTCATGAACACATCGCGGTCGGGGATGGCCACGGCATCGAGGTTCACGCCGATACAGCACGTGCCGCAGTGCGAGAGGAGCGTGACGTTGAGTGCGGATCCCGAGAGCGGGCTGAATGCGTACATCCGCTCGAGTTCCGCGCCGCCCGCGAAGATCGGGAATGGGGCCCCGGGGACGTTGGATGTCACGAAGTCGGCACCCTTCAGCATCGAACCGAAGATCGCGGTCGTGACCGTGGTGGGCAGTTGGTTGAGGACCCCGGCGAGCGCGTCGGTCAGCGCGACCGCGGGCTCGTCTCGTATCAGGCGCGTGAGGCGACCGATCTCGACGATTCGTTCCGCCGGATCTTTGATTCCCATCGGTACGAGAAACCGAGCCGGAGTGAAATGGTTCCCGCCGAGACTCGCCGAGTTCTCGCGCAGGTTGATCGGCATCACCATGCGGAGATCGTCGACGTGTTCGCCGTGGAACTCGTGGTACTTCGCCAATCCGCCGATGACCGCCGCGACGAAGGCATCGTTCAACGACCCGCCGGCCGCCTTGCCCGCGCGTTTGAGGTCGTCGAGTGAGATATCGGTCATGCCGAGCGATCGTGCCAACGTGCGCGCACGCATGATCGGCGAGTGGGGCACAGTGGCCGGAGCGAGGTACCGCGCGATCGAGCTACTCACCTCGACGGCGTGCGTCACGGTTTCGCGCGGGTGGCGCGCGACCGCGTTCGAACCAGTCCACACGTCGATCGCCGCGCGCCGGGCCATGCCGAAGAGGCGACGTCGGCGATGACTCAACGACTTGAGCACGAGGTCGGTAGGGCCGAACGTGGGGATCGCCTCGACCTGGTCGAGCGGTCCGACGTCGGCCGGCTCGCGTTCGAAGTCGAACAGCATCAGCAGCAGCTTCATGCCGCCCACACCGTCGGTCATCGAGTGATGCACCTTCATGATGAACGCGGCGCGACCACCTTCAAGCCCCTCGACGAGGGTGTACTCCCACAGCGGCCGCGAGCGATCGAACCCGGCCATGGCCGCGGTGCGCGCGAGGTCGAGGACTGCTTCGTCGGTCGGCTCGCAGACCCGCACTCGCCGCAAGTGGTACATCAGGTCGAAGTGCTCGTCACCGGACCAATGCGGTGGGCCCATCCGGAGCAGGGGAGTGGCGACGCGTTGGCGCATACGCGGGATGAGCCAGGCGCCGCGGTCGATGCGTGCCACCAGCCGGTTCCAATCGGGCGCGCGGTCGAAGAACAGCACCGTCACGATCGTGGATCGGAGCAGCGGGTCTTTCTCGATGTTCCACATCAGCGCATCCGAGTCGCTCATGTGCGCCTCGAAACGCTCGACGTCCTGCGGTCCGGGCATCGTTCTCTCCCCACGTGCTCGAGCCCGCATCCTACGAGATCGGCGCCCGAAGGCCAGCTGGCGCCGCGACTCGGTTCGCTACCGGATCTCGTAGACGACCTTCACGTGGATCTGGAGGTCTTGGGTGCCGGCGGAGACCGGGATCGCCGGCGCCGCGTCGGCACTCAACCGTGCAAACCCGGCTTGCAGCACCCCGTTCGGCTGGTCTTGCTGCTCGACGATGGTGCGAACCGCGCCGAGACCCACGTGCGCCGCCTTCGCGAGTTGCGCGGCCTGATCGTGCGCGGCGACCACTGCCCGGCTGCGCGCCGCGCGCACGACCGGGCCGGTGTCTTCGATCGAGAGGCTGATCGAATCCACGCGCAGATCGTCGCCCGCGAGCTTCGCCGCGGCGTCGATCACCTTGCCCGCGTTGGGGACATCGTGGGTCTTGGCGCTCATTCGGGTCGAGACCGTGTAGCCCGTGATGCGACCGCGGTTGTCGAAGGTGGGGTACATCGAGATGTTCGTGGTATGGATGTCCTTCTCGGCGACGCCGACGAACCGCATTGCCGCGATCACGCCTTCGACGCGCTTCGCGTTGGTCGTGAGCGCTTCGGTGGCGCTGGCGCCGCGGGAGTCCGCCCCCAGGGCGATCGTCGCGGTGTCGGGAACTCCGGTCGCGGTGCCCGTGGCGGTCCCGGTGATTGTGCCGACGGTGTGATCGGTCGCCGCGCCCGCGTTGGCATTCGTGCAGCCGGTCATCGCGAGGAGGAGCACGGCTGCTCCGACGGTTGTCAGCGTGGCGGGTGAGGGATGGCGCATGGCACTGCTCCGGCTCGGGATCGGGACCTCGGTTCGACGTCCGGAAACGGCCTCCGGTTCCTGAACTTCTTGCACATGCCGTGCTGATTGGTGTTTGCGGTTGCGGTCTCGACCCCCGACCCCCACAATGGCGGGGCAATGCCAGACGTGCACTCCGATTCCACGATCGAAGGTGCTCCGGACGGCGGTGGGGACGAAGGAGTGGTTGGTGGTCCGACGTTGACCCTTCGGCCGGGCCTGGTTTTTCGGGTGCTCGGACCCGTCCTGGTGACGGTCGGGTTGCTCGGTGCCGCGGCGGGCGTGCTTCCGGCGCTGGTCCTTGCGGTGATCGGGATCGCGCTCCTGGCCACCTGGTTCCCGCAGATCACCGTGAACGACCACGAGATCGTCATTCGGCGAGTCATCTCGAGGGAAGTGGTGCGGTTCGACGCGATGGACGAGGTTCGTCTGCGCCGCGTTCCCTTCGGGCCGAAGCATGCGCTGCGACGAACGTACCGGTTCGGCCGGTTTTCCACCACGCCGATTCGCCTGCGCCTCATGCGGAATGACGACACGATTGCGCAGGTCACGGTGGTGTTCTGGGAAGGCTGGCCCGGACTGGTCCGCTACCTGCTCTCGATCCCGACGATCACGTCGGATAGCCGCACGCGCGGTCGCCTCGATCGCTACAGCTGATTTCCGCCTCCCGGCGGATTTGGCGGATTCGTCGGTTGACTTTCCTAGATCCGGATGTTTATTATCCGGAGTATGAAGCTCTCAGATGGGATCGAGTGGGGCATCCACGTGACCACCCTGCTTGCGGTCCTCCCGCCTGAAGGCGCGCTCCCGGCCGCTCGGCTCGCCGAGTTCCACGGTGTGCCCGCGGCCTACCTGGCCAAACACCTCCAGGCGTTGAGTCGGGCGGGGATCTTGGCCTCGATCCACGGGCCGCGTGGTGGCTACCGGCTGGCGAAGCCCGCCACGGAGATCACCGTGCTCGACGTGGTGGAAGCAATCGACGGGACCGAGCCCGCGTTCCGCTGCAACGAGATCCGACGGCGCGGCCCGACCGCACAACCGGCCGCGGCGTATCCGCTCCCCTGCGGAATCCACCGCGTCATGGTGAGCGCCGACCTGGTGTGGCGCGCGTCGTTGCGCTCGGTGACCGTCGCCGACCTGGTGACAACGGTGGCGAACGACGGCGACCCCGCGGGACTCGTCGCCGGCGCGAAATGGATCAGGGATGCACTCGCATGAACGTCACGATTGAGGAGAAGGTATGAACCAGCGCGTGGTGGTGGTCGGTGGCGGATTGGCCGGGCTCACGAGTGCGGTGACCGCCGCGGATTTGGGTGCCGATGTGTTGTTACTCGAAGCGCGCGAGAGCATCGGCGGGCGGGCGCGTACGAACGTGGTCGACGGTTTCTCGTTCAACCAAGGTCCGCACGCGCTGTACGCCAAGTCGAGTGGCATGCAAGTCCTGAAGGAGTTCGGAATCACTCCGAAGGGCAAGCTCGCACCGACGGTGGGTGGGTTCGGCCTCTACCGGGGTGAACTCGCGTTGCTGCCGGGTACGTCACCGCGCGCGCTCCAGACGTCGCTTCTCGGATTGCGAGCGAAGGCGCAACTCGCGCGGGTGCTCGCACGGCCCGCGAAAACGTTGCGGACGCCCACCGAAGGGCGTTCGATGGCGCAGTGGATCTCCGAGCGGGTCACCGATCCCGGTGCTATCGCCGCGCTCGCGGGATTGGCGCGCCTGACGACGTACGTCGGCGATCTCGACGATCTCGCGGCCGACGCCGCGGTTTCCCAACTCGTCAGCGGTTTGCTCGACGGCGTGGTCTACCTCGACGGTGGATGGGCGCAACTCGTCGACGCGTTGCGCGAGAAAGCCGTCGCGGTGGGTGTCAAGATCGATACCGAAGCCAAGATCACGTCGGTGTCTGAGATCGAAGACGCCGAAGCGATCGTCCTCGCCGTCGGCGGCCCGGAACAGACCGCGCGCCTGATCGGCAACGCCAGCGCGGCGGCCCCGAGGTGGGCGGCGGAGGCTCGGCCGGTGACCGCAGCGTGCCTGGATCTCGGGCTGTCCCACCTCCCGTTCCCGGACCGGCGGTTCTGTCTCGGTCTCGACGATCCACTGTATTTCTCGGTGCACTCGGCCTCTGCGGTGCTCGCGCCCGAGGGCAAGGAAATGCTGCACGTCATGAAGCTCGGCGACCCGACGGAGGACCCTCGCGGTGACATCGAGGCGTACCTCGATGTGGTGCAGCCGGGGTGGCGCGAGTGCGTCGTGACCGAGCAATACGGGCGTCGCTTGGTGGTGAGTCACGATCGTCCCCGCCCGAGCGTGGGGATCGGCGGACGGCCCGGACCCGTGATCGAGGATTGTCCGGGCGTGTTCGTGGCCGGCGATTGGGTCGGCCCGGTGGGGATGCTCGCCGACGCATCGTTCGCGAGCGGCTCGGCTGCAGGGCGAGCCGCCGTTGTGGCAACCTGACCGGGCGCGCGACGCGGCATCTCAGGCGAGGGGAACGGTTGATGCGACACCGCACGTTGCGCGTCGGACTGCTCTACGAGGCGGCGAACTTCGCGCTCGTCGGTTTCTGGGCCGCGTTCGCGCCGCGTTCGTTCTACGTCGACTTCCCCGGCACGGGCCGCCACTGGATCTCCGCCGATGGCCCGTACAACGAACACCTCGTGCGCGACGTCGGCGAGTTGAACCTCGCGTTGCTCGCAGTGCTCGTCGCCGCGTTGATCACGATGTCGATGCCGGTCGTTCGAGCCGCGCTCGTCGCGGTGATCGTGAACGGTGTGCTGCACGTCGTGTACCACGCGCGGCATCTCGACCTGTTCTCGTCGAGCGATGGTGCGGCAGTGATCGGGAGCCTCGTGCTCGCGCCCGCACTCGCCGTCGTGCTCTTGGTGCTGACGCGCGCACGGCCGTCGAACGCGGCCTCGCCGTGACTCAGTCCGCGTGCGCGATCCAACGCGCCAGTCGACGAACCTCGGCCAAATCCGTGGCGACGATCCAGTAGGTCACATCGCCGATCGTGGTGCGGGGACCGAGCTGGTCGATCGAGATGGTGAGCAGATCCCAGCTTCCACGTTGGATCAACGCGTGCGGTATCCAACGCCCCGGGATCTGGCCGCAGCGAAGCAGGAGGAGTCCGTCGTCGACCACCGCGCACAGCACCCGACGGCGAAGCGCGGCGATGCCGACGAGGACCGCCGCCGCCAGCACGACACCGATGAGCAGGGTGGGAACGATGGCGGCGGGGGAGAACGCCAACAGCGGAACGTTGACGACGAGGGCAAGTGCTTCGGAGCCGGGTCGGGGGCCGCGCGTGGCACAGAACGTGCCGACGACGGTTTCGCCGGGTTCGGCGAACGGGGCGATGTGTGCGATCAGCTCGGGGTCGGGGACCACGGTCTCGGGCGCCGGAGTTTGGCGCCGCGTCGGCTCAGCGCCGGCCGACGTTGGGGCGTTTGCCGTGGTTGGCCTTGTTGCGGCGGGCCCGCAGCTTGCGTTTCTTGGTCTTCTTGCTCACGACTGATCCTCCGAGGCGAAGGCGACACGGTAGCCGACCTGTACCGGCCCAAGCCTGCCGGGCCGGCCCTATAGACCGAAGGGGTGTGTCCCACTGCGCCGCAACTCGCGTGTGACGTCTGAGCGGTGAGTTCATAGGATCCCCGACGCGATGACCGCGCTGCAGGCAACGGCTGACCCGTCGAATCTCCAGACCGTCTCCGCTGATCCGCACCGACTTCGGCGGCGAGTGCTGCTCACGCTCACGTTCATCGGCCTCATCCTGTTGATGTTGCGACCGTCGTGGCACTCACTCACGACGAAGGTTCCCGATCTCGGTGACCCGGTGCTCTACGGCTGGGGTTGGAACTGGACTCGTCACGCGTTGTTCACGAATCCGGGCCGGCTCTTCGACGGCAACATCTTCTGGCGTCACCCGCTCACGGTTGCCTACACGGACAACATGTTGGTGCTCTTGGTGCCGTTCTCACTGTTGCGCGCCGTCGGCGCGGGTTGGGCGTTGCAACTCAACGCGCTCGGGCTGGGCATGATCTTCTTTTCACTGGCGGCCACCTTCTCGTTGGCGCGCCGGACCACCGGCAGGACGGATGTTTCGATCTTCGCGGCGATCGCGTACACGTTCGGCGCGTTCACGTTCGCACATCTCGGCCATCTTCAGCTGCTGCTCCTCGGACAGTTCCCGCTCGGCTTCCTCTTGATGTTCCGCTGGTTCGAACGGCGTCGGGCGCGGGATGCAGTGTGGTTCGGCCTGCTGAATGCGTCGTTCTTTCTCGGCGCGCTCTACTACGCGGCGATCTGGATGGTGTGTGTCGCGGTGGTGCTGATCGGCTATCTCGTGATGACTCGGTTCCGGCCGGGTCCGCGATTCGCGCGCGGCCTTGCCATCGCGGCGGTGTGCAGCGCGACCGCTCTCCCGTTCGTGATCCCGTATGTGCATCTCGGACAGGAGCGACCACTCGTTCCGGAGTGGGGCCTCCAACCTCGCGATTTGGTGAACGTCGCGCCGGGCAGCTTCCTATATCCCGGTATCGACTCGTGGGCCAACGCGAGCGTGGACCGAATCGAACACTCCTTCTTCCCGGGCTTCAGCACGGAGTTGCTCGCTGCCATCGGACTCGGCGCGCTGGTGTGGTCGAGTCGAACGGCTCGGGCGCGGGCCCGCATCGACCTGTCCCGCGATCGCCGACGCGAACTGTGGTTGATGATCCTCGCCGGCAGCGCGGCGATGGTGCTGAGTCTCGGACCCGAAGTCCGCGGCCACACCCTCCCGTTCACGTGGTTCCACGACCACGTTCCGGGATTCTCCGGCATTCGGGTGGCTGCTCGCCTTGCGGTTCCCGGGTTACTCGCCGCGGCGCTCCTCGCGGCGGTGGGGATCTCCGCAATCGTCCGCCGGGCTCGCGCTCGCAGGTCGCGCGTCATCGTGCTCGGGCTCTGCGGATTTCTGCTGCTCGAGCTGGCGGCACCCCTGACTCAGGTATCACTTCCCGTCGGCGCCAGCACGCTTGCGGTCTACCGGGCGCTCGACCACAAGCCGACGGGAGCGGTCGTGGAACTGCCGATGGGGAATCCTGTGTTGGGCGCCGAATGGGCTCGGCTCGAGGCGCCGCGGATGCTGTACTCCACGCTCGACCTTCACCCGCGCATCAACGGATACTCGGGAAGCTTCCCGCCCGACTACATCGAGCGGCGGACCACCTTCAATCGATTTCCCGCGCCGGCGTCGCTGCGTGCCGCTCGGGGCCTGGGGGTGCGGTATGTGGTCCTGCACGTCGGCGGGTACGGGGGGTACCCGCAATACACCGACCCGCAGATTCGGACGATCGTTGCCGGTCTCCCGCCCGGGGCCACCACGCATCGCTACGGCGACGCGTGGCTCGTCGATTTAGGGCGAACGTAACGCCGGCTACCAGGTCATGCCGATGGTGGCGCGCATCGCAGCTTCGAACTTGTCGTCGGGCAGCTTGGCGCGCGTCGCCAGGACCATTTCCGCGTCGGCGCCGACCGGCACGCGCAATGGGGTGGTGGGATCTTCGATCGCGTCGCCGATCGCCCGGGCGACCAGCTCGGGTCCGGGACGACCGTCCGGTCCCGTGAGCTTGGAATCGGTACCGGTCCACTGTTCCCAGAGCTCGTCGTAGGCGGCCGGACCGCGGAAGTCGTCGCTGTGCTTCATGCCGGGCGCGATGTAGCCGGGCTCGATGATGACTGTGCGGATGCCGAAGTGACCAACTTCGTAGTGCAGCGTCTCGGAGAACGCTTCGAGCGCGTACTTCGAGGCCGCATACGGACCTTCGAGTGGTGTCGCCACCCGACCCTGCACGCTCGACACGTTCACGATCACTCCCGAACCGCGCCCCCGCCAGTTCGGCAGCACGGCTTGGATCATGCGCAACGGGCCGATGGTGTTCGTCTCGAAGACTCGTTGGAGCTGGTCGAGGGGATAGCCGTCGAGCGGGCCGGTCCCCACGAGGGCCGCGTTGTTCACGATCGCGTCGAGTTCGCCGGCTTCCGCGATGCACGCGGTCACCGACGCGTCGCTCGTGACATCGAGCGCGTGCACGCGCGCACCTTCGAGATCTGCCAACAGATCGACGTTGCGGGCGGTGGCGACGACGTCGTGACCGCGTGCAATGAGCTCGACGGCGCTGGCGCGTCCGATCGCTCGTCCGGCACCGGTGATGAGAATTCGCATTGGTGCAATGTAGGGCCGGACGCGACCGAGCGCCGGACCGCGAGGATCCGGCGCTCGGGCGAGAGTGATACGTGCGTTACACAGCTTTCCTGATCGTGAACGGGACCGCGGCCGGGTTGGCACCCGATGCGCCGACGTACACGTGGGCCGCGCTGACGGTCACGCCGTCGCGCTTCACGTTGACCGTGACCGTGGTCGAGCACCTGGTCACGAAGTTCAGGCCGTCGACTCCGCCGTGGTTGACGAACCGGAAGTCGACGACGCCCTTGCCGCGGTTGAGCACGCCTTCGCCGCCGCGCTCGAGATGGCGACCCACCGCGACGATCGCACCGTCGACCCTCACCGAACCGGTGAAGACCGCGCGGTCCACGTGCGGGTCGTTGACGCGCAAGCGCCAGCCGGTGCTGGTGTGCCAGAGGTAGACGCTCGCGGCGTCGGCGTGTGCGGCGGGACGGCCGTCCGCGGATGCGGGCCAATGTTCGCCGGTGGCGCACGTGCGCGCCGAGGTGGCGGCGCCGGCCGATGGGGCCAGCGCAAACGCTCCGACGGTGACGAGCGCCGCGGCGGCGACGCTGGCGGTGATGCGGCTCATGGTCATGGTCTGCTCCTGATGTGGGGGTTGGTGGTGCGGTCATCACCACCTTCGGGCCGGAACATTCGGGACACATCTGGCGAATGTCATGACTTCGTCAAGTCGCGGCGGCGAGCGTCGAAGCATCAGGCGAGGCCCGGAACGAGACCCGGACCGAGACCTCAGTCGACAACATGGTCGACATCACACAACCCTCACATAGGCATCGCGGTTTGCCTATGGATCTCATGGGAGCATTCGGAGATGGACAAGGGCACCGTGCTCGTCGTCGAGGACGAGCCCAACATCGCCGACCTCGTCGACTTGTATCTCAGCCGTGAGGGTTTTCGTGTCTTGAAGAAGGCCACCGGCGAGGATGGCCTCGCGGCCATTCGTGATCAACGGCCGCGGCTCGTCGTGCTCGACGTTGGGCTTCCGGACATCGATGGCCTAGAAGTGTGTCGACGGATCCGGGCGACGAGCGCGCTTCCGGTGATCTTCCTTACCGCGCGCGCTGACGAGATCGATCGCGTGCTCGGCCTCGAGCTCGGTGCCGACGACTACCTCACGAAACCGTTCGCGCCGGCCGAGCTCGTGGCGCGCGTGAAGGCCGTGTTGCGCAGGACCGACGGCCCGCAGACCGCGGAGATTCTCCAAGCCGGCCACGCGGTCGTCGACGTCGGCCGGCGCGAGATCCGCGTGGAAGATGCCGCGGTGGACTTCACCACGAAGGAGTTCGATTTGCTTCGGTTCCTTGCGGAACGTGCCGGTCTCGCGATGAGCCGCCAGCAGATCCTCGATCACGTGTGGGGTCACGACTGGTATGGCGACGAGCGGACCGTCGACGTTCACATCGCGCAGGTGCGCAAGAAGCTTGGCGCCTCGTGCACGATCGCCACGGTGCGCGGTCTCGGATACCGGTTGGAGCCGGCATCGCGGTGAAGCGGCCGCGTCGGAGTTTGCGCGGGCGGCTGCTTGTGGCCATGGCCGCGATCGCGGTTGGTGTGCTCGTCGTGACCGGCGCGACCACGATTGCACTCGCGCGTCGTAGCGCCCAACGCACCGCGATCGCGCATCTCCAGCAGCAATCGCCGCAAGTGGCGAATCAACTGCGCGCCTTGGGTCGAACCTTGCGGAGTCGGGAGTTCACCGGTCGCCCGACGACCGGCATCGACCGGCTCGTCGCGTCGGTGTTGCGCGTCACCGGGGGAACGCTCGTCACGGTGAACCCCGACGGCACGATCACGGAAGGCGGAGCCGGTCTCGTCGGTGCGGCCGATGCCGGTGCGGCCGCGGGATCCGGATCGGGAACCGGCGCGGGATCGGGGCTGACGCTGCGCCAACAGCGCCTGAACCGGCGTCGCCAGCAGCTCGGCCTCGCACCCACCACGAGTCCGCCGACCGTGCTCGCACCGGCGACGGCATCGGCCAGTCAACTGCCCGACGGCATGACTGTCTCGGACCTCGACGCGGCGGGCCTTATGGCTGGGACCCGCCAGACCGGGAAGGTCAATGGACTGGTGTTCGTCGCCGAGCCGCTCAAGGTCACGGCCTCCGGCACGCCTGTGTTGGTCCTGACGGAGAAGATCGATTCCGGCGCGGTGTCACGCGCGCGCGGATTCTTCTTGATCGGTGGCGCGCTCGCATTGGCCACCGCGTTCGTCGTGTCGTTCTTCCTGGCGCGGCGATTGACGCGACCGCTCGCGGCGATGGGGGTGGCCGCGAGCGCGATCGCGGGCGGCGACTTGGCGGCGCGCGTCGATCTCGGTGCACACGCCGACGACGAGCTGGCGGATCTCGCGCGCACCTTGAACGGTATGGCGATCCAACTCGACGGCGCGCGCTCGGCCGAGCGTTCGTTCCTCCTGTCGGTGTCCCATGACCTGCGTACGCCCCTCACGTCGATTCGCGGGTTTGCCGAGGCACTCACCGACGGCACCATTCCCGCGTCGGCGGAGCAGCAACGAGCGGGCGAGGTCATCGCGGCCGAAGCGAATCGACTCGAGCGGCTCGTGGCGGACCTGCTGGATCTGGCTCGGCTCGACGCGCGTCAGTTCTCGTTGACCACGCGTTCGTTCGACGCGGCGGCCACAGTCCGCACGGCGGTCGCGGCCTTTGCGCCGCCCGCGACCGAGTTGGGGATCGAGCTCCACGTGGACGGTCCGGACGCATTGGCGGCCACCGGCGATCCAGAGCGGGTGGCACAGATCGTGGCGAATCTCGTGGAGAACGCGCTGAAGTATGCACGCGCCCGCATCGACGTACGGGTGGCGACGGTGGGGAGTCAGGGAGCGGAAATCCGCGTGGTGGACGACGGTCCCGGGGTGGACTCGAGTGAGGTGCACCGGGTCTTTGAGCGACTCTTCGTGTCGCGCGCGGTGCCGGGCCGGAGTGTGGGGACCGGCCTCGGACTCGCGATCGTCGGCGAACTCGCCCACGCCATGGGCGGTACCGCGACGGTGGACACGAGTTCGCCCGGTGGCGCGGCGTTCGTGGTGTCGCTGCCGGTCGTCGGCGTGAATCCTGCGGCCGAGTAGTTGGCGAGCAGCATCCGGCCCACCTCGATCGTTACGCCCCGCAGGCGGTCGGATCCTTCCAACAGGCGAGCACGGCGTCGGTGAGTCGTGTCCCCACGTAGCGAGCGCCGTCGACGCCGAAGTGCGAGCCGTCGGGACGGAGCTCGATGCCGCCGACGTGCGCCGGACAGCGCCCGCCGGGACACACGATTGTGCTCAGGTCGAACACGCTGACGCGTCCGTCGCGCGTTGGACCGAAACGGCGGTACAGGTCGTTGAGTTGGCGCACCCGTGCGGCCTCGTCGAGCCCCGGGAGCACGGCGGCGCCGCCCGGCACCGGTGGCGGGACGGTGAGAATGATGAGGCGGGCGCCGTGCGCAGTGAGGAGCGCAGCGGCGCGTCGCACCTCCTTGCCCAACGCGACGCGTCCGGTCTGCGTGCTGATCTCGACGCGGTGGCCGCCCAGGTCGCGATCGACCGCGTCCCAGGTATCGAGCCAGAGCACGAGGTCGGGCCGCGGTCTGGTGTTCATGATCGTGCGCAGCGCAGGTTGGATCGCCGAGTTGCAGGCGCGCGACCACGGGTAGGGCCTGCCGTCCTTCTGGACGGTGACCCCGCGCAGGATCGAACAACCCGGGGTCGCCGCGGCATCGAACCGAATTCCGTGAACCGCCATCGCGTCGTCGATGCCACCGCCGAGGGACGCCGCGAGCGAATCGCCCACGAACTCGACGCGGGTCGGGTTCCCGGCCTGTGGTGGTCCGAGGGTGGTGCTCGTCGTGCTGGGGAGGGGGCCGCCGCCGAAGAATCCGGGCGCGGCCGTCGCACCTGTAGTGCCCAAGACGATCGCGACGACGCCCGCGGCGAGTCCGGCGGGCGCGGCGATCCATGTAGCGCGTGCCTTGAACCCGCGCCGGATCGGTCGCTCCACCAGCAGGTACGACGTGATGGCCAACGCGATGGTGCACCCGATACGGAACCCGTCGAGTGTCATCCCGGACAAGCCCACGCGCGCTTCGGTGGCGTACACGATGACGGGCCAGTGCCAGAGGTAGATGCCGTACGAGATCAGTCCGATGAGCACGAAGGGACGGAAGGCCAGGATCCGCGCCACGACTCCACGCGGCGCCCGAGTGATGGACGCGATGAGCACCGCGGCCGCGAGCGCGAACACCAACGACCCGCCGCGATAGAGCCACGCGCTGGTGGAGTGTGCGAACGCGAACGCGGCGAGGACTGCCGCGAGCGCGAGCACGCCCGCGCCGTCGAGCCACCGTCGGGCGCGTGCGCTCACGCTCGCGACCGGCCAGTTCACGCACACCAGCGCGAGCAACGCGCCGATGAGGATGGGATGCGCGTGCGCGTCGGTGCCGTAGTACGCGCGCGACGGGTCGTCGGCGTTGTAGAGCGCGGCCATGACGACCACCGAGATCGCGGCACCGATACCGGTGACCGCCGCGAGGACGCGGAGTCGACCTCGGGCGAGTCGGAGGCAGCCGATCGTGACGAGCGGCCATACGAGATAGAACTGTTCCTCGATCGCGAGTGACCAGAGGTGGCGGAACGGCGACGCCGCGCTGAAGAGCTCGAAGTACGACTGCTTCGACGCCACGAAACGCCAGTTGGCCACGTAGAAGAGCCCGGCGATCCCGTCCCAGCGGATGCGGTGAAACTCGGTGCTCGGCACTTCGAGCTTCGCGTAGATCGCTACTGCGACGACCAGCAGGATCAGGGCGGGAAGGAGCCGCCGCGCGCGGCGGGCCCAGAACGCGAGGACTTCGATGCCCGAGTGGCGGCGCCACTCCAGGACGAGGAGGGTCGTGATGAGGAAACCACTCAGGACGAAGAACGTGTCGACGCCGAGGAATCCACCGGTCAGCCCGGTCTCATGGAGGTGGAACACCACCACGGCCGCCACCGCCAGCGCCCGGAGCCCATCGAGGCTGGGCTGGTAGGCGAGTTGGTTCGGGGCGTCGGCATCGGTCGACGTCACCCGAGAATCGTACCGGGCGACCGGTGGACCGACGGGTCGCGTCGAGTGCCGGGTACCGTCGACCTATGACGAAACGGGGCGGTGGCGGGCGCGATGTGGCTGGTCCGTGACGGCCAGGTGCTGGCGGCGGCCGAGGAGCCGAGTGGTGTGCGCGGGCGCACCCGCGGGCTCCTGGGGCGCGACGGAATCGACGGCGTGCTGGTGCTCCGCCCGTGTCGGAACGTGCACACGTTCGGGATGCGCTTCGCGATCGACGTCGCGTTTTGCGATCGCGAGGGTGTGGTGCTGCGCACCGCCACGTTGGCCCCGCGGCGGATCTCACCGTTCGTGATGCGGTCTGCGATAACGCTCGAAGCCGAGGCCGGCGCGCTCGCCCGTTGGAATGTGAAGCTCGGCGACCGACTCGAGCTCCGCGAATGACGCCATGAGCGGAGTGCGTAAGCGACGCCACACGACAATCGCGGTCCCTCGGCCGCGGCGGAGCGGGGCCGGAGCGGCCCGGCCCGCAGGGCCATGAGCGGAGTACTCATCTTGGTCGGGACGCCGATTGGCAACCTTGGTGACCTGAGCGATCGCGTTCTCGAAACTTTGCGCGATGCTGACGTGCTCGCGTGTGAAGACACCCGCCGCACGCGCGCGTTGCTGAGTCACGCGGGGATCGCGGCCAGCGGCCGACTCCGTGCCGTGCCTGCGCACGACGAGTCCCACAGCGTGAGCTGGGTCGTCGACGCCGTCACCGCCGGACAGCGCGTCGCAGTCGTGACGGACGCGGGCATGCCGGGGATCAGTGATCCCGGAGCGCGCCTGGTGCGGGCGTGCCTCGACGCCGGGCTCGCGGTCGAGGCCGTCCCCGGCCCGTCGGCCGTTACCACCGCGTTGGTGCTCTCCGGCCTTCCTACTGATCGGTTCGTCTTCGAAGGCTTCTTGCCGCGGAAGGGCTCGACCCGGACCGAGCGGCTTCAGGCATTGCGCACCGAAGCGCGTACGACGGTGATCTTCGAGTCGCC
This sequence comes from Acidimicrobiia bacterium, assembly GCA_025357995.1. Taxonomy (GTDB): domain Bacteria; phylum Actinomycetota; class Acidimicrobiia; order IMCC26256; family JAENVU01; genus JAENVU01. The sequence goes on from JANYLF010000192.1 coordinate 19,881, forward strand.
GCGCCGCGTCGCCGCCACGCTGGCCGAGCTCGGGACACATCTTGGCGACGATCGGCCCGCGGCCTTGGCTCGCGAACTCACGAAGCTGCACGAAGAGGTACGGCGCGGAACGCTGGCCGAGCTGGCGGCGGGGGTGGAGGTCGAAGCACCGCGCGGTGAGTGTGTGATCGTGATCGGCGGCGCGGGCGAAGCTCCGACCGTCGCGTCCGATGCGGATATCGATGCGGCGCTGGCCGCGGAGCTGGCCTCTGGCTCGTCGACACGCGATGCCGCGGCGATCGTGAGCGCTCGACTCGGCGTGGCGCGCCGGGAGGTCTACGCCCGCGCGGTGCGGCTCAACTCGCGGTGAGCCGTTCCACACACGCGGCACAGACGACCTTGCGGCTGAAGTCGCGGAGCTGATCGACCGAACCGCAGAACACGCAGCGCTGCTCCACTTTCTCGAGCACGATGCGGTCCTGTTCGGCGGACATCATCACGAGATCACCCACATCGATACGCAATGCCTTGCGCATCTCGACGGGGATCACGACGCGCCCGAGCTGGTCGACCTTGCGGGCCACGCCGTTCGCCATGTGTGTGACCCCCGCGAATGAAGACTCGGAACCGCCCGGACCGTCGGTACTGTAGAGCGCGTGTCCGGATCCTTCTATGTGACGACGCCGATCTACTACGTGAACGACGCGCCGCACATCGGGCACGCCTACACCACGGTCCATGCCGACGTGCTCGCGCGCTGGCGGCGCCTACACGGCGACGACGTCCTCTTCCTCACCGGCACCGACGAGCACGGCCTCAAGATCCAACGCGCGGCCGAGGAGCGCGGGCTCACTCCGTTGGAGTGGGCCGACACCACGAGCGCCCGCTTTCGCGAGGCGTGGGCGCTGATCGACATCAGCAACGACGACTTTATTCGCACCACCGAGCCGCGCCATCGCGTGGCGGTGCAGGCGTTCCTCCAGCAGGTCTACGACAACGGTTTCATCGAGCTCGCGACGTACGAGGGTCTGTACTGCGTCGCGTGCGAGGCTTATTACGTCGACGATGATCTGGTCGACGGGCTGTGTCCGATCCATCAGCGGCCGGTCGAGAGCGTCTCGGAAGAGAACTACTTCTTCCAACTCTCGAAGTTCGAGCAACCACTCATCGAGCACTACGAAGCCAATCCCGAGGCGGTGCAGCCGGAGAGCAAGCGCAACGAGGTGCTCGGGTTCCTGCGCCAGGGTCTGCGCGATTTCTCGATGAGTCGAACGTCGATCTCGTGGGGTATCCCGCTGCCGTGGGACCCCGCGCACGTCACCTACGTTTGGTACGACGCGCTCATCAACTACGCGACCGCAGTCGGCTTCGGCGCCGATCCGGACCAGTTCGAGTACCGCTGGCCGGTGCAATATCACGTGCTGGCCAAAGACATCCTGCGGTTCCACGCGGTGTACTGGCCCGCGATGTTGATGGCCGCCGGACTCCCGTTGCCTGAGCACGTCTTCGCTCACGGCTACCTGCTCGTGGGTGGCGAAAAGATGAGCAAGACCAGCCTGAACAACATCGCGCCGGCCGATCTCGTTCCCGAATTCGGGAGCGACGGGTTCCGCTACCACTTCGTGACCGACCTGCATTTCGGACAGGACGGCGACTTCAGCTACGAAGGCATGGTGGCGCGGTATAACGCGGATCTCGCGAACAACTTCGGCAATCTCGCGAGCCGCGTGTTGAACATGGCGGTCACGTATTGCGGAGGGGTGGTGCCCGACGCTCGCGCCGAGGGACCGTTGGTGGCGCACGCCGCGATCGCGCTCGACGCGTACGAGTCCGCGCTCGGTGAGTTGAAGTTCGACGACGGGTTCGGCGCGGTGTGGCAACTCATCCGCGATGCCAACGGGTACATCGAAGACTCACAACCGTGGAAGACACACAAGGCGGGTGACGCCGCGGTGACGGCGGCGGTACTCGGCGATTGTCTGGAAGCGCTGCGAATCGTCGCGCTGCTCGCGTCACCACTCATTCCCCGCGCTGCTTCCGCGCTCTGGACGCGACTCGGACTCACCGGCGCGCCGGAAGACGCGCGACTTCCCGACGCCGCGGTGTGGGGTGCGGTCGCGACGACGGGCAATGCAGTGGAAAAGGGTGAGTCCCTGTTCCCCCGCATCGACGTCCCGTGACCGACGATCGCGACGCGAGCGAGGCCTCGACGCCCACGTGGGTGGATAGCCATTGCCATCTGCCGGTGGACGTGGCCGACGCGGATGTGATCGTCGACCGAGCCCGTGGCGCGGGGGTGGAGTGGATGGTCTGTGTCGGGACGGATCTCCCGACGTCCCTGGCCGCAGTCGCGTTGGCCCACCATCGTGACGATGTGTTCGCCACGGTGGGCCTCCATCCCCACGACGCGGTGCATCTGGCCGACCAGTGGCCGGACCTGAGGGCGCTCGCGACCGACTCCCGAGTGGTGGCGATCGGTGAAGCCGGGCTCGATCACCACTACGAGCACTCGCCCGCGCTCGACCAGGCCGAGGCCTTTCGTGCCCACATAGGACTCGCGCACGAGCTCGACCGCGCGCTCGTGATCCACACCCGTGAGGCATGGGAAGAGACCTTCACGATTCTCGATGCCGAGGGGGTCCCTCGGCGCACGATCTTCCATTGCTTCACCGGCGGGCCCGACGAAGCGGGGGAGTGTGTGGCGCGCGGCGCGTACCTCTCGTTCAGCGGAATCGTGACCTTCAAGAACGCCGCCGATGTCCGTGCCGCCGCGGTCGCGGCACCTCCCGATCGGGTCCTCGTGGAAACCGACAGCCCGTTCCTCGCGCCCGTGCCCTACCGGGGTCAGACCAATGAGCCGGCCTGGGTCGTCGAGGTCGGATTTGCGGTCGCGGCGGTACGTGACCAACCCGTCGAGCACGTGGCTCGGATCACTACCGAAGCCGCTGACCTGCTCTTTCGCGCGAAATAGCCGGCTAGCGCCGCGCGTCTGAGCTGACAGATTCTGGAATCTGGATTGACCGCACGGGGGGTGCTCGTTAGCTTCGCCGGGTCCTGAACGGCCGCCGCGGAGTGCGGCCGACCCGACCGGGAGGCGGACCCGATCAGCGAGCAGATCACTCGTCGCAGCGCGCGGACGAACGGTGTCGACGCGCGGGCGCGCCGCTACGCGTTACGCGTCGTGCGGCCGTCGCCGGCGCGCCTCGAAGCTCCCGAACCCGACGTCTGGCTTCCGATTTTCGACCTCACGGAGGAACTCGAGACCCTCGACATCACCGGTGAGTTGGAGTTGCTCGCGCTGGAAGAGGGCCGGGTCGATCTCGAGCGCGAGCTCGCGGAACTCGAAGCCGATTTCTGGCGGACGGCCGAGGCCGAGTACCCGTTCCTGACTGGAGAGACGCCCGCCGTCTTGGTGACGCCGGTCGTGGCCGGCGCGGCCGTGGCGGCGTCCGACCTTGCGGCCGTGACCACCGAACCGATCATCGCGGCCGAGCCGAACCTGAAACCTGCGCCCGAGCCGCTCCCGATTCCCGAGGAGTACGCGGCGCTCCGACCCAATCGCCCGGCGATTGCCCAACGCCGCCGTGCGCTCCGGCTCCGTCGCCGCCTCATCGTGACTGCGCTGGTCGTGGCCGTGACCGCGGCGTGTGTCGGCGTGACGGCCCAGGTCATCGGAGGCTCGCATCCCCGTCGCGATGTCACGGTGTCGGTCGACGGGCAAGCCAACACGATCGTGACCCGCGCCGGGACCGTCGGCGATCTCCTCGCGGCGCGCGGAGTGGTGATTCACGACGGCGACCGGGTGGTGCCATCGCTTTCCACCCAACTTCGTCAAGGCATGCCGATCCACATCGTGCGCGCCTTCCCGATCGTGCTCGACGTCGATGGCGTGGTGACGCATCACCTCACGACCAACCACGATCTTCGTCGGCTGCGTCGCGAGTTCCGATTGTCGAAAGCGCTCGTGGCGGTGGGTGCGGTCGGTCGATTGACGCATGGCTCGCACATCATGATGCGCACGCCGCACAACGTGACGGTCGTCGCCGACGGTGTCACGACTTCGGTCGCCGGTGTGACCGCGTTGACCGTTGGGGAGCTGATGGTAAGTCGCCATCTCACCCTGGGCGCGACCGACGAGTTGACGCCCGTCGCGGGTACCCGCCTCACGAGCGGGATGACGGTGCGCATCTTCCGCGTCGCTCCCGACGAAGTGATCGAGAACCAGATCGTTCCATTCCCCATTCAATATCGCGATGACCCGACGCTGGCCCGCGGCCACCTCTCCACGATCCAGGCGGGGAAGAACGGGACCGCGCGCGTCGTCTCGAGGGTCGTGCGCCGAGACGGCACGATCAGCCAGTGGACCGTCGTGAGCAGCACCGTGGTGGTTCCGCCGGTCACCGAGATCCTCGCCCGCGGCACCAAGGTGTCGGGGAGCAACCAGGCGCCGCCGTCACCTACGGCCGGGGGACAGCCCATCGGCGAGGGGTACGCCACCTGGTATCAGAGCCACGCCGGCCCCGGCACCTGCGCACACCGGACGCTCCCGTTCGGGACGATCGTGACGCTGGTCGCCGACAATGGACGTACTGCCCAGTGTCGGGTCGCCGATCGTGGCCCCGAGGCGTGGACCGGGAACGTCATCGACCTGAACCCCGATGTCTTCGCGCAGTTGGCCCCACTTGGAACGGGTCGCATCCACGTGACGATGTCCAAGTGAGGATGTACCGCGCGAGCTGACAAGCTGCACGCGCTCATGGCGCTCACCCCTTCCACCATCCCCGCGTTACTCGCGCGCCACGGCCTGCGCCCGAGTCGCGCACTGGGCCAGAACTTCCTCGCCGACGCCAACACCGCGCGTCGAATCGCTCGGCTTGCGGGGATCCACGACGGTGATCGCGTGTTGGAGATCGGCCCCGGCATCGGCTCGTTGACGGTTGCACTGCTCGAAGCCGGTGCGCGCGTCACCGCGTTGGAACTCGACCGGCACGTGATTCCCGCGCTGGAGGAGACGGTCGGAGCCGACGCGATCCGAATCCTGGTGGGCGATGCGCTGCGCATCGACCTCGACGAGCTGCTCGGCACCGACACCATCGACCATGACGCGCGCCCGTGGTCGATGGTTTCGAACCTTCCGTACAACGTGGCGACACCGATCGTGATGCGTTTGCTCGAAACGGCACCGACGGTGACGTCGATGCTGGTGATGGTGCAGCGTGAGGTGGGCGAACGCATCGCGTCGGGCCCGGGCACAAAGGCGTACGGCGCGGTGTCGGTGAAGGTCGCGTACTACGCGCGTGCCGAGGTCGTCGGCCTCGTACCGCCGACGGTCTTCATCCCCGCACCCAAGGTGGATTCCGCGTTGGTGCGGATCGTGCGCCATGCCCAGCCACCGGTTTCCGTGCCGTCGCCCGACCGCTTGTTCGCGCTCGTGCGCGCCGGTTTCGCGCAACGGCGCAAGATGTTGCGGGGCGCGTTGCGCGCGGAGCTCGGCACCAACGTGGAGTCGGTGTTGGCATCGGCAGGGATCGACGGTCGCGCCCGCGCCGAAACATTGACCCTCGATCAGTGGGCCGCGTTGGCCTGCGTGGTGGGCGCGTGAGTTCCGCGCGCACTCGCGCGTTGGCGCCCGCGAAGCTCACGCTGAGTCTGCGCGTGATGGGAACACGGCCCGATGGGTTCCACGACCTGGAGGCGCTGACGGTGATGATCTCGTCGCCGTGCGACACGGTGCGTCTGGATGCTGCTCCGGCCGGTGTGGTCGAACTCACCGTGGTCGGAGGGGGGCTCGACGTTCCTGACGACGACACGAATCTGGTGGTGCGAGCCGCGCGCGCGGTACTGCCCGAGCATGTCGGTGCCGCGATCGAACTGACAAAAGTGGTGCCGACCGGTGCGGGGCTCGGTGGTGGCTCGGCCGATGCGGCCGCGGTGCTCCGCATGCTGCGCGCGCGCTACGGCCTCGACGCCGGCGTTGTCGGGGCCGCGGCCATCGAGCTGGGGTCCGACGTTCCCGTGTGCCTCATGGGCGAGCCGGTCATGATGCGCGGCCGCGGCGAGATTCTGGAACCCGTCGAGTTAGCGGGCGATCTCCACGTGGTCGTGGCGTCTCCCGGGTTCGGACTGTCGACGCCGGCAGTGTTCCGGGCCTGGGATGAGATGGGCGGTCCGCGCGGCAGTCGGACGGTTGCGCCGCCCCGAGCCGTCGCTCACCTCGCGCGCGAGCTGGGCAACGACCTCGAGGATGCGGCGGAGCGGGTCGATCCCCAGGTCCGAGCGTTCCGCGAGGCCATCGAGTCTGTTGCGGGGTTGCCTGCCTGCCTGGCCGGGAGTGGCTCAGCCTTTTGGTTTTCCGTCGAGGATGCGATCGCGGCCGCCGACGTTGCGGCGCGACTCAGTGCGGAGCTCGAGATCGAGACGTTTGCCGGGTACGCGCTCCGGAAACCGGTGGCGTGATCCTCGCCTGATCGATGTCCGCGGCCGGGGCCGCGGAGGCACACGGGTCGGTTAGCGACCCTGCTGCCGACGCTGCCAGCGCGTCTTCTTCAACAGCTTCTTGTGCTTCTTCTTGCGCATGCGCTTGCGGCGCTTCTTGATCAGGGATCCCATGGCGGCCGGGAGACTAGTGGGCCCCACCCGCGGCGGCACATTGGCCGCGCCCATTGCGAACGGAGTGACGCGACCCGCGGGGTAAGGTCGGGAGCGGTCCTTCGGGGGTGGTGTAACGGCAGCACGGGGTCCTTTGGAGTCCCAAGTCGAGGTTCGAAACCTCGCCCCCGAGCTGATGAAATCGCCAAGATGGGAAGAGACGTGAGCGAGGCGTACGACCGATGAGCGGGTACCGGCCGCTGGCGGCGGTGGTATTGGCCGCGGGTGAGGGAACGCGTATGCGTTCGTCGTTCCCGAAGGTGCTCCACCCGCTCTGTGGCCGTCCGATGTTGCTCCATGTGGTGGACGCGCTGGGTGCGCTGCCACTCGAGCGGATCGTCGTCGTCGTCGGTCACGGCGCGGAACGGGTCACCAAGACGCTCCAGGAGCAGGTCACCACCGAGGTGCCGGTGATCTTCGTGGACCAGAAGGTGCAGCGCGGGACGGGAGACGCCGCGAGTGTGGCGCTCACGGCGTTCGCCGACGATCCCGACCTCGAGGGCGATGTGATCATCATGCCGGGCGATGCGCCGCTGGTCCGCTCGGAAGTGCTGGCCCGGCTGGCGACCGTGCACCGTGAGGCCGACGCCGCAGTCACGCTGCTGACCGCGGATCTCGAACCGTGGACGTGGAGCTTCGGCCGCATCGTGCGTGATTCTCAAGGCCGCGTCGAGCGCATCGTCGAGCGCACCGACGCTACGGCCGAGGAGTTGGAACTCCCCGAAGTGAACACCTCGATCTACTGCTTCCGCCGCAGCTTGCTGGCGCCCGCGCTCCGGCGGCTCAGCCCCGAGAACGCGCAGGGCGAGTACTACCTGACCGACGCCGTCGCCGTTCTGCGGGAGGCCGGCCACCTCGTGGTCGCGGTCGCGGCCGACGATCCCGCGGCAGCCCGCCACGTGAACGATCGCGCGCAGCTCGCCACCGCAGAGGCGATACTGCGTGAACGGATCAACGAACGCTGGATGCTGGCCGGAGTGTCGATGGTGGACCCGAGTGCCACCTACATCGACGCGACCGTGCAGCTCGCGCCCGACGTTCGGCTCCTTCCCGGAACGATTCTCGAAGGTCACACCACGATCGCGACGGGCGCCGTGATCGGTCCCGACACGCGGTTGATCGACACGGTGGTGCACGAGCGCGCCGTCGTGCAGAACGCGGTCGCTCGCGACTCGGTGATCGGCGAAGATTGCTCCGTGGGTCCGTACGTGTCGCTGCGCGCGGGTACGCACCTCGGCGCGGGCGCGCACGTCGGCACCTTTGTCGAGACGAAGAACGCCGAGATCGGCGACGGTGCGAAAGTGCCGCACCTTTCGTACATGGGCGACGTGGAGATCGGACCGCGCGCCAATGTGGGCGCAGGCGCGATCACCGCCAACTACGACGGCACCAATAAGCATCCAAGCAAGATCGGTGCCGACGCGCGGATCGGATCGAACTCGGTGTTGGTGGCGCCCGTCGTCGTGGGCGACGGCGCGTACACCGGCGCGGGGGCCGTGGTGACCCGTGACGTGGAGCCGGACACCCTCGTGAAGGGTGTTCCGGCGCAGCGAGACGAAGGTTGGACACCACGGCGCAAGGCTGAGGACTCGGAGCGCGAAGGCGCGGAGGACGACGACTGATGGAACTCACTCCCACCAAGACGCTGCAACTGTTTGCGGGCTCGGGCAACGCGGGCTTGTCGCAGGAAATCGCGGCGAGCATGGGCGTACCACTCGGCGATGTCACGCTGTCGCGCTTCGCGAACGGTGAGCTGTACTGCCGGCTCGGCGAGAACGTGCGCGGCGCGGATGTGTTCGTGCTCCAGGGTCACTGCGACCCGATCAACGATCACATCATGGAACAGCTGATCATGATCGACGCGCTGAAGCGCGCGTCGGCGCGTCGGATCACCGCGGTGTGTCCGTTCTACGCGTACGCGCGGCAGGATCGGAAAGCCGAAGGGCGCGAGCCGATTACCGCGCGGTTGCTCGCCGACCTCTTCACTGTCGCCGGGGCCGACCGGGTGGTGGTGGTCGACCTGCACACCGGTCAGATCCAAGGCTTCTTCGACTTCCCCGTCGATCACCTCACCGCCGTGCCGCTCCTCGCGGATCACCTCGTGGGCGTGCTGGACCGCAACACCGACGTCACCGTCGTGTCGCCCGACGCCGGCGGCGGCAAGTTGGCGCGCCGCTTCGCGAACTGCCTCGATGGTCACGGGGTGAATGCCGACCTCGCGTTCATCGACAAGCGCCGCCCGAAGGGGACGCACAACGTCGCGGTCGCGACCGAGGTGGTCGGTCTCGTCGACGGTCGTCAGTGCATCCTGATCGACGACATGATCGATACTGCCGGCACCGTCGTGAGCGCCGCCGAGCTGCTGATGAGCCGCGGCGCGTCCTCCGTCTCGATTCTCGCGACGCACGGACTGCTGTCGGGCCCGGCCGTCGATCGATTGAAGAACGGTCCGATCCGCGACGTGGTGGTCACGAACTCGCTCCCCGTGCCTTCGGAGAAACACTTCGACGCGCTGACCGTGCTCTCCATCGCCCCGATCGTCGCCGAAGCACTGACCGCGGTCTTCCAAGAACGCAGCGTCTCCGAACTCTTCTCCGGCGACAACCAGTAACACCCCGGCGTTCGTAGTGACGTGAGCTTGGGCGGCAGGCGACCGACCCTGTCTGGCCGTGAACGTCCCGGACCTACGCTGCGGAAATGACCAAGAACAGTCTGCGTCCCGTCTCAGTGGATGAGTCGATCGCGGCCCTTACCTTCCTCGCTGATCGGTTGCCGACCACCACTGCCGACGAATCGGCTCTCGCATTCAACGAACTCTGCAAGTACCGCGACGGCGGAGTCTTTGTGGGGCACTGGGCCGGGACGAGCGAGTGGGAACGCCACCCCATCGGCGATGAGATTGTGATGGTGATGGGCGGCGAAACGACGCTCTTCGTTTGGGCGGAGAGCGGCGAGCAACCGAACCGTCTCGGGGCCGGTGACCTTGTCGTCGTTCCACAAGGGACTTGGCACCGGTTCGAAACTCCACTCGGCGTCAAGGTGCTCAGCGTGACGCCCCAGCCGACGGATCATCGGACGGATCCGCCGAGCGAGAACTCGCGGAGGCCTCAGCCCGACCAGTGAGGCGCGGGGCTCGCGTGTCGGGATTCAGAGATCGACAGCATGAACAGGGTCTCGTCGGCCCATTGATCGAGGAACGTCTCGGGCACACCGTCGCTGAAGAGGACGTCGGCCGCAGCCACGAGAACCTGTCGTACCTCATCGCGCGTGTGATTCGACGTGTCCATCTCGGGAACCCCCCTGCCGAGTGAAGGCTAAACCTGGTCCACCGAAAAGTGGTGGATTTGCAGGGAACCGCAGATCGTGGTTTGGTCTGGGAGGCTCCGTTCGGCCAGAATGGCCGGTCTCCCTTGCACCTCTTGAAGGAACCTCACGCGCCATGTCTGATGTCATGCTCAAAGTCGAGCCTCGTGCCGAACTCGGTTCGGGACCCGCCGGTCGCTACCGCCGAGAAGGCAAAGTGCCCGCCACGGTGTACGGCCTGGAGGCCGACGCGCAGTCGGTGCTCGTGGGTGCCCGTGAGCTCGAGCGCATTCTCCACGGCGCTAGTGGCGCGAACACGCTGATCACGCTCAACCTCGGCGAAGGCGACGCGCTTGCGCTGGCCCGCCAGATTCAGCGTCACCCGACGCGGGGCGATCTCGTCCACGTCGACTTCGTACGCATCCGCCGCGACATCGCGGTGACGGCCGACATCCCGCTCCACGTGGAAGGCGAAGCTCCGGGCGCACGCCAGGGCGGAATGGTCGAGCAGCTGCTGTTCTCGGTCACGATCGAAGCGATGCCGGGAAGCATCCCGAACTCGTTGACGGTCGACATTTCCGGCTTGGAGCTGGGCGACCAGATCCACGTCTCGGATCTCCCGGTCCCGGCTGGCGTCACGTTGCAACACGAGCCGGAGGAACTTGTCGTCCAGGTTGCGATTCCGCGCGGCCTTGACGAAGGGGAAGAGGGCGAAGGCGAAGGCGAAGAGGGCGGCGACGCGACTGGCGCCGCGGCCGACGGCGACGAATCCGGCAGCAGCGACTCCGGCGGCGGCGAGGAATAGCCCGCAGTGCTCCGGCGCGATCGCGAACGCCGAGGCACCCCCGCCGACTTCCTCGTGGTGGGGCTCGGGAACCCGGGCTCGGAGTACGCGAAGACGCGCCACAACGTGGGTGCGGAGGTCGTCGAACTCCTGGCGCGCCGCCACAATGCCAAGCTGCGCAAGGGCAAAGAACGCGCGCTCGTCGACGAACGGAATATTGAAGGCAAACGAGTCGCACTGGCGATTCCGCTCACCTACATGAACGACTCCGGCGACGCGGTGCGTTTGCTCGCCCATCGATACGGGGTGGCGCCCGAGCAGATTGTGGTCGTGCAGGACGAGCTCGATCTTCCGGTCGCAGTCTTGAAGCTCAAGGCGGGCGGTGGGCTGGCCGGACACAACGGCCTGCGTTCGATCAAGGCGCATCTGCACAGTGACGCGTTCGTGCGCGTGCGGATCGGGGTGAGTAAGCCCGAGAGTAAGGAGCGCGGCGTTGATCATGTGCTCAACAAGTTCGGGAAGCGCGAGCGCACCGAGATCGATGTGACGGTCGAGCAAGCCGCGGATGCCGTCGAGGCGATCGTGCGCGACGGCATCGAAACCGCGATGAACCGCTTCAACTGAACGGACCGCGAGCGGGAGCTGTCAGCGGTCCGTCAGCGCGTGCGCGAACGCGGCGAGGTCGTCCCAACACGGAACGTCGGGGTACTCGGTCGCGGTCGCCGCACCCTTTCCTGTCCGAACGAGCGCCGGCCGACACCCGAAGCGGCGCGCGGCTTCGATGTCGCGCCCGGCGTCGACCACGAACCACGTGTCGGCCGGAGTGAAACCGAGCTCCGCGTGGGCCTGCTCCAACAACAAGGTGTCGGGTTTGCGACACCGACATCCGGCCTCGGGCGCGTGGTCGCAGACGTACCAGTGGTCGATCACGCCTCCGAGCCGGTGGTTGAGTTCGGCGTTGACGGCATCGAGCGTGGGCCGGTCCATGAGACCGCGGCCGACGGCCGACTGGTTCGTGACCACTGCCAATCCGTAGCCCGCATGCGCCAGTGCCGAACAACCCACCAGTGCTTGTGGCTCGACTTCGAGCTCGTCGAGGCGTTTGACCGAATCCGGAAAGTCGACATTGAGGACGCCGTCCCTATCGAGAAGGATCACCCGGTTGCTACCCTCAAGCACTGTCCCTGCCCCGTCGAGAGACTCCGCGTGAACTTCGAAGAGGGTATTCGCGAACATCAATCGATGATGACGGGGCTGGCCTCGTTGGGTCCAGTGCTGCGAGAAACGGCCGCGGCCATGATCGATCGCGTCGATGCGGGCGGGACGGTCTTCTGGTTCGGTAACGGTGGGAGCGCCACCCAGGCATTGCATTTCGCGACCGAGTTGGTCGGACGATTCGAGCGAAACCGGCGCGGAATCCCCTCATATGCGCTGGTCGCGGACACGTCCTTGATTACTGCGGTCGCCAACGACTACTCCTTTGATGTGGTCTTCGCCCGCCAGATCGAGTCACTCTGCCGTCAGGGAGACGTCGCGGTCGGACTATCGACGTCGGGAAACAGTCCGAATGTGCTGCAAGCTATCGACGCCGCAGCATCCATCGGTGCACTCACCGTGGGATTGACCGGCGGCGACGGCGGCAAGCTCGCGCGCACGGTGGACCTCCCAATCGTGGTCGAGAACGATCGCACGTGCCGGATCCAAGAAGCGCATCTGTTCTTGGGTCACACGCTGTGCGAGATCATCGAGGCCGCGGTCGCTGAGAGTGACGATGTTCGACCGTCCTGACATCGTGCACGCCGCGGTGCGCGGTGGCTTCGCCGGAGTTCGCATGTTGGTCGTGGGTGACCTCATGCTCGACCGGTATCTGATCGGCGACGTGGTGCGCATCTCACCCGAAGCACCGGTCCCCGTCGTGCGGCTCGGGCGCGAAAGCGTCTCGGTCGGCGGCGCGGGCAATGTAGCGCTCAACCTGGCCGGCCTCGGCGTGCACGCCGACGTCGCGGGGTGGACGGGCGACGACGAGGCCGGGGCGCGGCTGCGTGAGCTCTTGGGCCTCGCGGGGGTGCGGGTCCAGGGCGTCGACGTGATCCGCGGCCGTCCCACCACCACGAAGACTCGGGTGCTGTCCGGTCAGCAGCAGCTCGTGAGGATCGACGACGAAGATGCATCACCTCGATCGAGTGTGGAACGGCGCGCGTGGGACGATCGAGTGATCGCGCTGTTGGACGACGGCTACGACGCGGTGGTGATCTCGGACTACGCGAAGGGTGTGCTGGCCGACGAGCTGTGCCGGCGCCTTATCAAACACTCGCGGCATCGCGGGATTCCGGTTCTCGTCGATCCGAAGGGTCTCGACTACGGCAAGTACCGCGGGGCCACGACGGTCACGCCGAACGAGACCGAGCTGGCGGCGACAACGCAGGTCTCGGCGTCGAACGCGTTCGAGCTCACCGAGGCCGCGGCGCGCTTGCGCGAGCTCCTGGACCTGGATTTCGTCACACTCACCCGCGGTGAGGCCGGCATCTCGCTCGTGGAAGCAAGCGGGACGCGGCACGTGCCGGCGCGGGCGCGAGAGGTATTCGACGTTTCGGGCGCCGGAGATACCGCGATCGCGACGCTCGCGGCGGGCATCGCGGTCGGCCTCGACGCCCACGACGCCGCGGTGCTCGCCAACCTCGCGGCCGGCATCATCGTCGGCAAGACCGGCACCGTTCCGATTCGTCAAGACGAGCTGTTGGCCGCGCTCGGACCCGCAGTGGACGCGCCCCCACCGCTCGACGAAAAGGTCGTCACACTCGAGTCTGCCGTCGCGCTCGTCACCCGTTGGCGCAACGAAGGTCATGAGATCGGGTTCACGAATGGTTGCTTCGACCTCGTGCACGCAGGTCACGTCATCTATCTCGACTGGGCGCGCCGCAACTGCGACCGGCTGATCCTCGGGCTCAATACCGATGTGTCGGTGCGAGCGCTCAAGGGCACCGGGCGTCCCGTCAACCACGAAGCCGCGCGTGCCCAGGTGCTCGCCGGGATGGCCGCGGTCGACGCGGTGGTGCTGTTCGCCGAACCCACGCCGCTCGCGGTCATCGAAGCAATTCGGCCCGACGTGCTCATCAAGGGCGAGGACTACGCCGACGAAGACATCACCGGCGCGACCGAAGTCCGGTCGTGGGGCGGTCGCGTCCTACGCGCGCCTCTCACCGAAGGTCACAGCACGTCCGCGATGCTCGATCGCCTCGCGGCCCAGCCGATGACCGAATCTTACCGGCTCAGCTGAGGCGTTCGCCCGGCGGGGTCGTCGTCGGTCAGAGTGTCGGGATGTCCGAACCGGCGCTGAGCGCGCTGCCGCGCCTGCTCGCCGAGGACGATGCCGTCGTCTCGGTCGCATCCGGACGCGCGGAGGTCGTCGCGGTCCCGGAAGCGGCCCGGCCGATCTTCGCGGCGGCCGTCCATCGACTGGCCGGGATCCGTCCGGTGTTGGTGGCAGTGCCGACGGCGGCCGAGGCGGAGCGCATCGCCGGTGATCTCGTGCCGATGCTCGGCGCCGATCAGGTCGAGCTGTTCCCGGCGTGGGAGACGCTTCCCTTCGAACGGGTATCACCCGCGCTGGAGACGATGGGGCGCCGTCTGCGCGTGATGTGGCGACTCCGCGAGGGTGGAGACACCGCGCCCGCGGTGGTGGTCGCGCCGGTGCGAGCCCTCGTGCAACGGCTCGGCCCACACGTGGAAGACATCGAGCCGGTGCAGCTGCGCGCCGGCGACACGGTCGAGCGCGACGAGCTCGTGGCGCGGCTCGTGTCGATGGGGTACCGACGCGAATACCAAGTGGAGGGTCGCGGCGAGGTTGCCGTGCGCGGTTCGATAGTCGACGTTTTCCCCGCGACCGCCGAACACCCGGTGCGGATCGACCAATGGGGCGACGAGGTCGAGCGACTCTCGAACTTCGCGGTCACGGATCAGCGCAGTACCCACACGGTTGAAACGGTCACGATCTTTCCGTGTCGGGAGTTGCTCCCGACCGACGAGGTCCGCGCCCGCGCGCGGGCGC
>JANYLF010000261.1 GCA_025357995.1 Acidimicrobiia bacterium
CACTCACCGGCCTCGCGAACCGAACACTGATCCTCGACCGCGCCGAACAGATGTTGGTCCGATGTGCGCGCGGCCATCAGCCAGTCGCCGCGCTGTTCATCGACCTCGACAACTTCAAGGACGTCAACGACACTCTCGGTCACGAAGCGGGCGACAAGTTGCTCCAGGCGGTCGCCGATCGCTTCACGGCGACGGTGCGCGCGAGCGACACAGTCGGGCGCCTCGGAGGCGACGAGTTCGTCGTGCTGGCCGAAGGTGTTTCTCTCGCCGCCGGGCCCGAGCTTCTCGCCGAACGCATTCAAGAGGTGTTGCGCGAGCCATTTCGACTCGACGGCTTTTCGGGCACCGAACTCTTCGTCACCGCGAGCATCGGGATCGCCGGCGGCACGCGCGCGACCGCAGACGACATGCTGCGCGACGCCGACATCGCGCTCTACCGGGCCAAGGCCAACGGCAAGGACTGCTGGACGCTCTTCGCACCGGAAATGCAATCCGAAGTGCTCGACCGGCTGGGACTCAAGATGGACCTGCAGTCGGCTCTCGAACGCGACGAGTTCTTCCTGCTGTATCAACCGCTGTTCGACCTCGACACCACGCGTGTCTACGGCGTGGAGGCGCTCATCCGCTGGCAGCACCCCACCCGCGGTGTCGTCGGTCCCGACGACTTCATCCCCATGCTCGAAGAGAGCGGGCTGATCGTCGACGTCGGCCGCTGGGTGCTAGACGTTGCGTGCACCCAGGCCGCCGCCTGGACGCGTGATGGCCACGAGCTCACGATGTCGGTGAACATCTCGATGCGCCAACTCGAGACACCGGCGTTGATCGATCACGTCAGCAACGCGCTCGCGGTGAGCGGGCTGGCGCCAAGCGGTTTGCTCCTCGAGATCACCGAGACCGCGTTGATGCGCGACGCCGACGCCACGATCGCGCGCCTCACCCAGCTCAAATCGCTCGGCGTCCGCCTGGCCATCGACGACTTCGGGACGGGGTACTCGTCGCTTGGCTACCTCCGTCAGTTCCCGATCGACGCGCTGAAGATCGACCGATCGTTCATCACCGCGATGGATGACTCACCCGAATCGAACGTGCTGATCCACACGATGGTCGCGCTCGGTCGAGCGCTCGGGCTGGGAACGCTCGCCGAAGGCATCGAAGACCAGGGCCAGCTCGAACAACTCCGACTTGAGGGCTGCGAACACGGTCAGGGGTTCCTGGTGTCGGAGCCGGTCGAGGCGACAGAGATCGTGGCCATGCTCACGGGCCAAGCCGCGCGCTCGTAGCGCGTCGCCCGGGCGAACCGTCCCGAATCAGAGTCCGAGAATGGTCCCCGTCGCCGTGTCCCGCACGATCGTCACTCCACCCCCGGTCACTCCCGTGAGCGTGACGGAGAAACTCTGATCCGATGTTGGATTGGGATTTGCCCAGATAGGGAAGCTGATCTTCTTGGCGAAGGAGCCCGATGCAAACGCGATCGTCCCGGAGACCTTGCCGCCGTACGCACCACCGCCGGCCGCAGTAGAGCTGTAGTTCGCAGTGTCCGGCGTGACGACGTAGCTGATCGTGACCGGTCCGTTCGCCGGCGACGACAACGTCACCGGCAGCACCATTGACGCCGCGCCCGCGCCGAACTGCACGATGCTCGCGTCGCCGATCCCGGCGGTCGGCCCGGCCACCAGGCCGTCGTCATTGACGATCATCCCCGTGCCTGAGCTGCGGCCGAGGACGTACGCGCCCGTCGGATTCGTCGGCGGTCAGAGCTGACCGCGCCCCGCATTCAGCTCTGAAGATCTGCCATCTCCGCCGGCGACACCAGACCCGCAACCGAGTCGATCGCGGCACCCGTTCGAGCAAGAAGCGTTCGAGTTTCGAGAGCGCCGAGCGGTCGGCCGAGGTGGAAGCCTTGGCCGAGGTCGCACCCGAGATCGACGAGTGCTTCAGCCTGGATCTCGCGTTCGATGCCCTCGGCAATCGGCACCAGTCCGAGCGTGTGAGAGATCTGCACGATCGCCGCGACCAGCGATGATCCCGGTGTCGCCATGTCGTTGACGAACGAGCGGTCGATCTTGAGCATGTCGATCGGGAATCGCTGCAGATACGCGAGCGACGAATACCCCGTACCGAAGTCGTCGACGGCAAGACGAACGCCGAACTCACTCAGACACGCGAGCTGCGCCGCCGCGGCCGCCGGATCCTTGATGAGCGAGTTCTCGGTGATCTCGAGAATGAGCCGACTCGGATCGAGCCCACTCCGGTTGAGCAATGCCTCGACGCGCGCAGGGAGATCCGCGTCGAGTAGTTGACGGGGTGAGATGTTGACGCTGATCGCCGGCGCCACCGCGCCCGTGCGAGCCCAACGCTCGGCTTCGCGACACGCCGCCTGCAAGACGTAGTTGCCGATCTCGTCGATCAAGCCTCCCGACTCCGCCAGAGGCACGAACGCCGCGGGAGGGAGCAGGCCGCGCTCAGGGTGTTGCCATCGAACGAGAGCTTCGAACGCAGCAATCTGATGGGTACGCAGCTCGTAGATGGGTTGGTAGTGCACCACCAGCTCGCCACGTTCGGCCGCACCTCGGAGCTGCGTTTCGACGTCGAGGCGTTCGACCGCGGCGCCATGCATCTCGCGGGCGTACACGCGCGTGCAGTTCTTCCCGCTTCCCTTCGCGGTGTACATCGCGAGGTCCGCGTTCCGCAGCATCTCATCCGCATTGGTGCTGGCATCGCCGAACGCGATGCCGATGCTCGCCGTGGTAGTGACGAGCTTCGCACCGAGTTCGACTGGTTCTTCGAGCGACGCCATGAACCGCGACGCGATGTCGTTGGCGGCGTCGGGCCCCTCGACGGCGTCGATCAGCACGGCAAACTCGTCGCCACCGAGACGCGCTGCCGTATCTCCATGGCGCAGACACTCCGTGAGCCTCCTACTGACCATCCGGAGCAGGTCGTCGCCGGTGGAATGACCGAGGCTGTCGTTCACCGTCTTGAAGTCGTCGAGGTCGATGAACAGGACCGCGAGTTCCCCGCCCTGACGTTCCAGCCGCGACGTCGCGTGATCGACGCGGTTCCGAAACAGTGCCTGGTTGGCCAGCCCGGTCAGCGGGTCGTGAAATGCCTGGTGGGTGAGCTCGTTCTGGAGCCGTCGGTGTTCGGTGACGTCGCGGAAGCTCCAGACCCGCCCGACGACCTCGCCGCCGATCCACTGTGGGAGGGAATCGCGTTCGAAAACCCGACCGTCCTTGAAGTCGAGGGTGTCGTGGCTTTGGGCCTCGGGATCCGCGTAGAGCTCATGGACCTTGGCAACGAACGCGCCCGGGTCGCAGAGCTGATCAAGAACGTACGAAAGCGCGTCGGCGTCTTCGCGAGATTCGAGTGTCTCCGGAGGGACGCGCCACATCTCTGCGAAGCGGCCGTTGTAATTCGTGATGTGCCCCGAACGATTCACGACCAGAATCCCGTCGGCCGTGGATTCGAGGGTAGCGGTCAG
>JANYLF010000268.1 GCA_025357995.1 Acidimicrobiia bacterium
AGCACGGCCGCGAGCACCGCGCCGGCGACGAGCGATCGGCCGCGGCGGCCGGTGAGTACGGGTTCGATCGTTGCAGGTTACGGAATCCAGGCCCTAGGGCGCGTCACTCAGATGTCATCCGTTGTTGACCGGGGCGACGAATGGGGGTGACGCCCGCGCAATCTGGGTCGCGGATGATGACGATGACGAAAAGGAGACCCGATGCCTCGTTTTGCTGTACTCACCCTGCTTATGCGCCGGATCAGCGGTCGTGGTGCGCTCGACAACGTTGTCGAAGTTCTGAATGCCCGCGCCGCGGTCAACGCCGAAGTCGCGTCATTCGAAGCCAGAGTCGCCGCCGCATAACACCGCCGTTCACTCACTCTGTTCGAGTTCGACGCGACCTTTCGCGAGGTCGGCCAGGCGAGCTTCGGAGAGGACCGGGAACTGCGGGTCGATGTCGATCATCGTCGCCGCGAGTGCCTCGGACACCACGAGCCGCGCGAACCACTTCTTATCGGCCGGCACCACGTACCACGGCGCGTACTTCGTGCTGGTGTTGCGGATCATGTCTTCGTAGGCGTGTTGGTAGTCGCCCCAGGATTCGCGTTCCTTCACGTCGAGTGGAGAGAACTTCCAGTTCTTTGCCGGCGTATCGATGCGGGCGAGGATGCGGCGGCGCTGTTCGTCGGCCGACATGTGGAGAAAGACCTTCACGATCGGGAACCCGTTGTCCACGAGGTTGCGTTCCCAGTCGTTGATCTCGCGGAATCGGCGCTTCCAGATGTTGCCGGTCGTCGCCTCGGAGGGAAGGTGTTGGCCCGCAAGGAACTCGGGATGCACGCGCACCACGAGCACCTCCTCGTAGTGCGACCGGTTGAAGATGCCGATCTCTCCGCGGCGTGGGAGGTCGCGGGTGGTGCGCCAGAGGAAATGATGCGCGAGCTCTTCGGTCGACGGAGACTTGAACGACACCACCCGCACGCCCTGCGGGTTCAGTCCGCTCATCACATGACGGATGGTGCCGTCCTTGCCCGCGGCGTCCATTGCTTGCAGCGCGAGGAGCACGCCGTAGGTCTCCTGTGCGGCGAGGCGAGTCTGGAGATCGGTGAGACGCTGAATCCCATCGGTCAATCGCTGGGTTGCCGCGGCCTTGCTCTTCACGCCGTCGGTGGAGCCGGGATCGTGCTTCGAGAGCTGAAACGACTTGGGATCGTCGATGCGATAGGGCGCAAGGAGGTCGTCGATACGGGCGCGTTCGTCGTTGGCTTTCGCCATGGTGGCTCCTACGCGTGGTCGGCGGATCCGATGCGAACGATGGCGAGCAACGAATCGGCCTGATCGGGATCGGGCTTGAGTGCGAGCGTGCCTTCGAGGGCGGAGATGCCCGATTCGAGCGCGGCGGTATTCGGCGGCGGATCGGTCCAACCCAGTGCCGCGACGGTGACGACCACGATGTCGTCGTCCAGGTGGATGCTCACACTCAACTCGTCGGCGCGTTTGGCGAGCGTGGCACTCAGCTCTTGCACGATGCGCAGCACGGTGAGCGCGTCCCGCGCGTCGATGTCGTTGTTGAGTTCGACGGTCTCCAGCTCCGCGTGGGTCCCCACCTCCTCTCGCAGCACTTCGAGTTCCACGCGCACGGCCTCGGTGAGCGACGCGGCGAGATCGATGCCAGGGCCGGTGGCGAGGCCGAGCAATGGTGTCCCCGCGACGCGGGCCTGGCGGTGACGTTCGAGTGCCCACAGTCCGAGATTGCGACTGGCGTCGGCCGGATCCACGCGACCGACCCGCGCGGTGAGATCGGCGTTGCTGCGATGCGCTTCCGCGAGCTCGGCCCGCAGCGTGCGCATCCGCGTTTCGAGGTGTTCGGTACCCCGGCGCGTCTCCGCGTGCGCGGCCTTCTCCACGCCGAGCTCGGTGGCGACGTGGTCACGCGCGGACCGCGTGCGGATCCATCCGACGGTCGCGCCGACGACGGCGATGACCAACACCCCGAGCACGATCCAACCGACGGTCGACACGGCGCCGGTTTAGTCGATGTCGCATCCGGCTCTCGGTCTTCCGCTCGGCGACGACAGGTTAGTGTCAACCCATTGGTTGAGAGAAATGAGGAAGGCCATTGGCGATCGATGCGCTGTCGAGAGTGTTTGGCGCGCTGGCCGATCCCACCCGTCGGGACCTCTTGGCGCGGCTCGCGGAGACGGACGCCACCGTGACCGCCCTCGCCGAGCCCTACGACGTCACGATCCAGGCGATCTCGAAGCACCTCAAGGTGTTGGAAGCAGCCGGGCTCGTGAGCCGACCGGGTGTCGATCGCCGCAGCCCGATCCATCTCGAGGCCGACGTCTTGACCCTGATGACGAAATGGATCGAGCGGTACCAACGACGCGCCGAGGAGCGTTACCGCCGTCTCGACGATCTGTTGCGAACCATGCCCGACCCACCGACCAAGAAGAACGGGGGCTGACCGTGGCGCACCACGACGAGACGGAGATCACCGTCGACCCGACCGTTCCGCTCGTGCGCATCACCCGCGAGTTCGCCGCGCCGCCCGAGCATGTGTTCCGCGCCCATACGGACCCCGAACTCTTTGCCGAGTGGATCGGTCCCCGCAACATGGAAACGCGCATCGAGCACTACGACTGTCGGACCGGCGGGTCGTATCGCTACGTGATGGTGCGCGACGGTTTCGAAGCCGCGTTCCACGGATGCTTTCACGACGTCCGACCGTCGGAGCTGATCGTCCAGACCTTCACGTTCGAGGGTCTCCCCGACGATGTCGCGCTGGAGAAGCTGATCCTCGAGGATCTTGGGAACGGTCGCACTCGGCTGTCCGCCACGTCGCTCTGCGATTCCTTCGAACGTCGTGACGCATTCGTCGCGAGCGGGATGGAGACCGGCGTCCGCGAGGGCTACGAACAGCTCGACGACCTGCTTGCGCGTTAGGGCGTGAGTTCGCCGACGGCCGCGAGTAACCGGTCGACGTCGGCGGGACTCGTGTAGCAGGACACCCCCACTCGGACCGCGCCGGTCGTGGCCAACCCGAGCGCGTCCATCGTCTCGACGGCGTAGTAGCTGCCGCTCCACACGGCGACCTGGCGAGACGCAAGGTGCGCGGCGACCTCATCGGGGTGGCAACCCGCAACGGTGAAGCTCACGGTCGGCGTGCGTGCGGCGAGATCGCCGGGCCCATACACCGTGACGCCATCAAGCGCCTGGAGACCGCGGAGGATCAGCGCGAACAGGTCGCGCTCGTGCGCGGCGATCGGGTCGACGCCGGATTCCATGAGGAACGCGGCCGCGGCGCGGATTCCGGCGATGGCTTCGAACGACACCGTGCCGGTCTCGAATCGCTCGGGCGCGGAGTTCGGCGACGGCCGGACCTTGTACGGCATCAGGGAATCGCGCAGATCCTCGGTGATCCACAGCAGCCCCGAGTGCGGGCCGTACCACTTGTACGGCGACGTCACGAACACGTCGCACCCGATGGCGCGCACGTCGACCGGTTGATGCGGCACGAGATGCACACCATCGACGAACACGCGCGCACCCTGCGCGTGGGCCGCTGCAACCACAGGTGCAAGATCGGGCATGGTCCCGAGCGCGTTCGACGCCGCAGTGATCGCGACCCACTTCGTGCGTGGGCCGATCAACGAGGTGACGGCGTCCGGATCGATACGGCCAGTCGCGACGTCGAACGGCGCGAGGCGCAGGACTGCACCCCGATCGGCGGCCGCGAGCTGCCACGGTGTGACGTTCGCGTCGTGATCCAGGCGCGTGCCCACGATCTCGTCACCATCGGTCCACGCGCGTGCGACGGCGCGGGTGAACGCGAATGTGAGCGTGGTCATGTTGGCGCCGAACACGATGCCGTCAGCGTCCGCGCCCAGGAGCCGCGCGACCGCTGAGCGTGCGTCGCCCACGAGCTCGGTGCTCGCGGTCGACGCCGCGAAGAAGCCATGGCCGTTCGCGTTGTCGCCGGAGCGCAGGAAGTCGGCCATCGCGTCGATGGCGGTGTCGACCATTTGGGTGCCGGCAGGTCCGTCGAACCGGGCCCAATCGTCACCAATCCCGGGGAAGCGCTCGCGCATAGCCACGGAGACTATGAGCCGGCGCAATCCAACCGGGGCTTGCCCGTGTCGTCGAGATATACGCGCCGTAGTTGCCAACCATGCCGACCCAATCCACGGAGTCGTCGCCCGGGTAGAGATCCCGGCCTCAAGGGGGTATGAGAAGATTCGGCAGAAGATCCCTAAATTCTTGAGCGGGCTCTCGGGTCCCTCTGCCGAGTTCCCGCGAGCAGGGTGTGTGAAGATCGATGGTCCAGATGTCGATGACTCGCGCGGTGCGTCGCCCCCCGTTGTTCGGCGTGGTGGTCGCGTTGGTCGTGGCCACGGCCATTCCGTCGTCGCAGTCCGCGGCGGCAAGTCCGGCGCGCCCGTACGATCCGGTCGTCAGCACTACGAATGATCCGATCACCCGTATCGCGGTGCTGACCGGCCTGGTGAGCACACGCGCCACCGACCAGGCGAACGAGCAAGCGCAACGCGACCTGGCCGTTCGCCAGCTTTCCGACGCCCATCTGGCCGAAAACGCGGCGCTGGCCAAGGCGGATTTCCTGGGCCACGAGTCCGACGCCGCCGAGACGAAATACCGCGCCGCCCGCGCGCAGGTGGCGGCGCTCGCGTCGGCCTACTACCGGAACGCGGGGAACCCGGGAGTTCTCATCCAGCTCCTGCAATCTCGTTCGGTCGCCGAGTACGGATATCGCCAGAAGATCGTGAGTGTGATCGGCGAACGACAAACGAACGTGGTCAAGCAGATGCTGCGGGCCCGTGATGCCGCGGTGCGCGCCGCGCGCGATGCGGCCAACGAGACGCAACGGATCCACGAGCGAGTTCTGTCACTCCAGGCCGCCATCCCTTCCCACACCGCGCGGATCAACGCGCTCCAGTCAGGTCTGTCGTCGGCGCGGTATTGGCTCGCTCGTTGGGAGTCGATCGCGAGCGGGGTCAACACGCCGATCATGAGTCGTTCCGTGATCGGTCCGAGCGAGCTCGCCGAATGGTTCGTGGCGACGCGCCGTCGCGGCGCCCGCATCACAGTTTCGATGGACGAACTCACCCGCGCGTTCATCGAGGAGGGCCAGGCGGCGCTGGTTCGCGGCGATATCGCGTTCGCGCAGTCGATCCTCGAGACCGCAAGCTTCTACTTCCCGGAGGGCGGGCAGCTCACACCGACCGACAACAACTTCGCCGGCATCAACGCGTGCGACAGCTGTCCGACGGGCAGCTCCTTCACCGATGCTCGCACCGGGGTACGCGCGCAGATGCAGTTGCTGCGGGTGTACGCAGATGCTCATCTCACGAATGCGGATTTGAACCCGCCCGCCGTGGACCCCAAGCTCGACCACCATTTCCTCAAGGGCAAGGTCACAACGTGGAACGGGCTGACCCACACGTGGGCGACCGCCGACGCCTACGGGGATCGCATCCTCGAGATCTACGAGCAGATCCTGGGTTGGCTCACCGACCGGGCCCACGTCTGAATCGAGCGTCGCCAGGCTCGCGAAGTTCGCACTACGTTCGCGACCATGACGCTCGACTACCAGCTCTTCGACGCCGACAACCACTACTACGAGGCGACCGACGCGTTCACCCGCCACGTCCCCCGCTCGATGGCGAAACGCACGATGCAATGGGTCGAACTCGATGGTAAGCCGCGGTTGGTGGTGGCCGGTCGGATCAATCGGTTCATCCCGAATCCGCAATTCGACCCGGTCGCGAGACCCGGCGCGCTCGACGAGTACTTCCGCGGCCACCGGGCCGGCGACGACATTCGGGCCGCGTTCGGCGAGCTCGATCCCATCAGCCCGGCGTATCGCGAGCCGGCTGCGCGCATCGCGGTGATGGACCAACAGGGCATGGAGGGATGTCTCCTGTTTCCCACCCTCGGCGTGGGGATGGAGCAGGGCTTGGTGCACGATCCCGAGGCCGCGCACTGCGCGTTCCACGCGTTCAACGAGTGGATGCTCGAAGACTGGACGTTCAACTACCAGGACCGGATCTTCGCCGCGCCGTACCTCACGTTGCTCGATCCCGACCGCGCTCGTGAAGAGGTGGAGTGGGCGATCGATCAGGGCGCGAAGGTGATCGTGATGCGCGCCGGTCCGATCCTCGCGCCGAGTGGCCCCCGATCGCCCGGCGATTCCGTCTACGACCCGGTGTGGGCGCGCCTCGCGGAAGCGGGCACGCTCGTGGCGTACCACTCGGGCGAGAGTGGCTATCACCGCTACGCGGTCGAGTGGGGTGAGAGCAGCGAGATGGAAGCGTTCCGCCACAACCCCTTCACCACGATCACTTCGGCCGACCGACCGATCTACGACACGATCGCGGCACTCATCTGCCACGGCGTCTTCGCGCGTCACCCGCGTGTGCGTGTCGCGACGATCGAATCCGGCAGCGAATGGGTGCCCACACTCGTGCGCAAGATGAAGAAGTCGTTCGCGCAGGCGCCGATGGCCTTCGCCGGCGGCGACCCGGTCGCGCAACTGCGCGACCACGTGTGGGTCTCCCCGTATTACGAGGACGACCTCTCGGCGTTGAAGGCGAGTATCGGCGCGGAACGCATCGTGTTCGGTTCGGATTATCCGCACGCCGAGGGACTCGCGAACCCTGTCTCGTTCGTCGATGACTTGAAGGGTTTCACGGAAGGCGAAATCCGTCGGATCATGCGGGAGAACGCGCGGGAGTTGGTGCACGCTCGCCCGTAACCACTTCGGGTGGCGGGTCCGGATGAGCATCGACCGCGGAGCGCGCAGTGTCGTCCTCGACGCGCGTCGCGAGGAAGACGAGTACCGGCAACAGGGTGGCGAGCATCATGCCCGTCACCTGCACTCCCGAATCGTTGAGTGCCGTCGCGAGCACGGTGAGGACGCCGAAGCAGATCAACCCGGGCTGGAGCGTGGGGACACGTGCGATCGTGCGGGCCAGGAGATCGCTGCGTCGGCCCGCGAGTACGAGACCGACCAGAACGCTCAACACCGCGAGCAGCCATGCGGTGTTCGAGAAGGTGGAGAACATCAGCGACGCCTTGCGGCCGACGACACCGGTGAAGCTTCCGATGCCGTCGGAACCCACTTTCTCGAACAGCCGGCCGATGTGGGTGCGTTCGTTCGCGGGCCGGCTGAGATCGACGAACCCGGCAACGAGTCCCGCGGCCACAAGTACGCCCACGAGGATGGCGATGGCGCGGAGGTTGATGCGACGACCGGATCGCAGGAGCCACCAGAGCGCGATGGTCGGTCCGAGGCTGAGCGCGCCGCCGAAGTCCTG
>JANYLF010000300.1 GCA_025357995.1 Acidimicrobiia bacterium
CCCGCGAGAAACTCGAGCATCGTGCGCACGGCGACGGTGTCGGGCGGTGCGGCCACGACACATCCGGAGTCGCGGTAACGCGCCAACGCGTCGGCTGCGAGTTGCCGGGCCGTCGCGGCTTGTTCCGGCGATATTCCCGCAGTCGGGTCGAACGATTGTGCTGCGCTCGGACGCAGGTCGTCCCGCAGGAGCGAGAGGTCTCCGGTCAGTGTTGCCACCGCGGCCAAAAGCGGCGGCGTGTCGATCTCCGCGAGTGCATCGAGGATCTCGACATCGGACGCGGTGATCGCGAGCGGTTCAGGGTCCAGGTGCATAGCGACGGAGTTTCACACGCGCGACGTCTAGAGGTAGGCGCGCACGCTGAACGCCCATTCGGGCTGCGGGCCCGGAATGCGTCGGCCGGTGATGCGAATGGGCTCGATCACCAGCCACGAATCGCGGTCGGGCGCCCACGGCGTGGGATCGAACCGCTCCGCAAAGTCCGAGGCCCGCTCGTCGACCGCGTGGAGGATGCCGCGAGCCAGCACCGACCATCCGACGTGGCGAACGGGGTCGATGCCGTCGATCTGGAGTGCCACTCGCGCTTGGGGGTGATCGAGGGCACCGTCGGCGCGAGTGCGGATCGCGATCCACCGATGCCGTCCACGGTCGACCATCCGGTAGTTGACCGGGAACACGACGGGCCAGCCGTCGTCGTTGATGGCGATCCGGCCCACACCGTGCGCCGCGAGGAGATCCACACACTCTTCCGTGGTGAGATCCTCGAGTACGGCACGGTTCATACCTCCACAGTACGAACCAATGGGGTGTGCGACACCGGCCAAAGGACCGAACTGTCAGGGTCAAAGGTCTCGGTCCCGGCAATGCGCGGCACAGAAGGACCACGGCGCGTTCGTCGACGGGATCGGTTCGTGCGCGTGGAGGGCGACGACGGCCTCGGCCGCCGTCTCGACGATCGTGACGATGTCGTGCCATCGCGCGCCCGGATCGATCGCGTGCAGCAGTGGCAGCGCGGGCAACGTCTCGGTCCAGAACTGCGAGCCGAGCAGCACCATCGGGCTCGCCTCACCCAGCGCGAAGTAGCTGTTCTGCGCGGCGTCCTGGAAGAGCTCCTGCACGGTACCCGCACCGCCCGGAGCAAAGACGATGCCGCGCCGCGCCACGGAGACGAGCCCGTCCTCGCGCGCACTGTTGTCGAAGTACTTGGCGATACAGGTCGCGAAGATCGTTGGGGGTTCGTGACCGTACAGCCACGTGGGGATACCCAGGCTCGGCCGCGGTGTCACATCGGGGTTGGCCGCGACGACGGCGAAAGCCTGCGCGACGAACTCGTAGTCGTCGAAGCGCGGTGCGACGGCCAATACCGCGAGTGCCGCGTCCAAGCGATCGTCGGGCGCGTCCGCGCACCAGGCGCCGAGATGGGTTGCTTCCATCGCACCAGGACCGCCGCCGCTCACCATGAGGAAGCCTTCGCGAGTCAGTGCGCGCGCGAGGCGAGCAATCTCCGCGTACGCGCCGTCGACCGCTCGCGGAAGGTCGTGACCGCCCATCACCGCAATGGCGTGGCGATCCCGCCCGTCGACGCGGAGGAAATCGTCCATCGCGTCGGCGATCGCGTGATCGTGCAGGCGGCGGGCGAGAGCATGCACCACAGAGTCGGCATGCGGACCTCCCGTGGCGGTCCAGTAGTCGTAGATCTGCGCGTCGGGCGTGTGGCAGTACGAGCACGGGTCGGTCGGCTCGAAGCCCGCGAACAATTCGGATGGCGAGTACAGCTCGGCGCGGTAGGGATCGAACGGGAGACCGGTGAGTTTGGGAAATATCGCGGCGCCGCGCGTCATGAGTCGTTCCAGATCTCCCGCGCCACCGGTACAACCGAAGAAGTAGGTACGTTCGAGATCGTGAGCCGCCAGGCGATCCACGAGACCGTCGAGCGACAGATCCTGGAGCACGACGTCGGTGAGGGCGTCCCCCCGATCGAGGCGCGCGACCAACTCCGCCGGGTCGGAGATCTCGATCATGCCCCGCCGCCGTTCGATCCGTCACTGCCGAACGGGTCGCCGTTGTAGCGATCGACGGTCGTGAACGACGACACGGGCCCGCGCGTCAGCTTGGAGAAGGACTTCACGGGATGACCGAGCGCGATCAACGCCGCGATCGCGTGGCCGTCCGGCACTCCGAGGAGCGCGAGAACATCCGGTTCACGACGAATCACCATCGTGGTGAGCACGCCACCCAATCCGACGTCGCGCGCGGCGAGCAGCACACTCCACGCGAACGGATACACCGAAGCGGCGCCGGCGAACGTGTATCGATCGAGATCGCGGTCGACGGCCGCGAGCTCCGCCAGATCGACCGTGATCGCCAACAGCACCGGCACTTCGTGGAGGCGCTCCGCGAAACCATCCGGTGACGCGCTCGCCGCGATCCCAGGAGCGCCGACGACCGCGCGCGCCTCGGCGTCGCGGTCGGCTAGTGGCGACCACGGAGTGAGGCCCGCGGCGCGCTGCGCGAGATAGTCGTACCAACCAGTGAGGTAGAGATCGCGCAAGCCGCGTCGAACAATCGGGTCCTTGACCACGATCACCTGCCAGCCCTGACGGTTCCCCCCACTCGGTGCGAACCGTGCGACATCCAGCACGTGCGCGAGGGTGGCATCGTCGACGGGAGCAGCCGTGAAGTCTCGGATCGCACCCGTCGTGGTAAGCGCGGCATAAAGGTCCATGCCCAGAAACTACGTCGAGCGCCGATCGGACCGTCACGGCTGGGGGGAGACGGAGACCGATTGGCGCTCGACGTAGAACACAGGTGCGATACGCAGGCGCTTGGCTGGCGTCACGCATACGGATCGCACGAGAACTCGACGGCTACTGCGGGTGGCGCCCCTCAGGTCGCGCCCGTTGGGCACTCACCTCCCGGGACCACGGAACCGCACCCACGGTTCCACGGGACACACCAACTGCTTGCATCGTTCCTCCTCGATTGGGGGACTGCTGCTTGCCGTCGCCGTTGACAAGATCAGGATCACACCCGTCGGTACCGGCTGGGTTGCTCGTCGGAGACGGTTCGGCGTCTGGACGCTGACGGACCGATGACCGCAAACATGACGGGTGGGTACCGGCGGTCGTAGCCTCCATTTCCCTATGGATATCGAGCTGCGCAACCGTCGCGACGCCGCAATTCGCGAGCACATGGAGTCCGAGAATCGGCTCGATTTCGACGCCACGATCGCGACGTTCACGCACCCGAGGTATGAACTCATCGGGACCGGCCAGGTGTTTGACGGCGCCGACGAAGTCATGGACTACTACCGGTCCAGTCGCGCCGCGTTTCCGGACCAGCGCAATGTGATCCACACGTTGCGCCACGCCGACGACGCGGTGATCGTGGAGTTCGATCTCCTCGGCACGCACACCGGAGATTTCTTGGGCGTCGCGCCGACTGGAAACACCTTCCGCGCGCGTATGGCGGCGATCTTCGAGTTCGACGGCGACCGCATCACGTGTGAGCGGATCTACTTCGACTCCGCCACGGTCCTTCGCCAACTCGGCATTACGTAGGTCGAACGCGGAATCACGAATGGTCACCGCAGCACCTCGACTCCGATCGCTGCTGCCATTTCTCCCGCGCGTAACGATCGAGTGGGCGCGCCGCGACGACGGTTCCCAGTTCCAGCTCGTCGACGGTTCCCTGCTCTTCGTCGACATCTCGGGCTTCACCAAGATGTCCGAACGACTGGCGCGCCACGGCCGACTCGGAGCGGAGGAAGTGACCGACGCGGTCGAACACTGCTTCGGCGCGCTGCTCGGGCTCGCGTACGCCGCCGGTGGGAGTCTGCTGAAGTTCGGCGGCGACGCGTTGCTCATCCTCTTCACCGGTGACGACCACGCGACGCGCGCGGCGACGTCGGCGATCGCGATGCAACAGCGACTTGGTCACGTCGGCGAGATCGACACCAGCGCGGGTCGCGTCAAGTTGCGCATGTCGGCCGGGGTGCACTCCGGCACGTTTGGATGCTTCCTCGTCGGCGAATCGCATCGTGAGCTGATCCTGGCCGGCGTCGACGTGAGCACCGTCGTCGAGATGGAGGGCACCGCGAGTGCCGGACAGATCGTGGTCAGCCCGGCCACTGCGGCCAATATCGAGCCGCGCCTCGTGGGCCCGGTCCTGGGCACCGGTCGTCGCCTGCGCCGCGTCGAGGTGCGCATCCCCGAGGATCCTGCGCCCCGATCGCTCGACGCCGACGGCCTCGATCTGCGCCCCTACCTCCCGTCCGCGATTCGCGCCCATGTGCTTTCCGGCGGTGGCGAACCCGAACACCGTCAGGTCTGCATCGCGTTCTGCCATTTCGAGGGCACCGACAAGCTGATGCGTGACCGCGGTCCGAGCGCGGTGGCGGGCGCGCTGCACGAGCTCGTGACGGCAGTGCAACACGAAGTGGATCGCGCCGGAGTGACCTTCCTCGCGACGGACGTGGACCTCGATGGCGGCAAGATCATCCTCGCATCGGGGATCCCCGCCTCGACCGGCCAGGACATCGACGCGCTCCTCGGCGCGGTGCGTCGCATCGGCGATACACCGCTCCCGCTCCCGATGCGGATCGGCGTGCACCGCGGTGCGGTGTTCGCGGGCGAAGTCGGACCCCCGTACCGCCGGACGTTCACCGTGATGGGCGACACGGTGAACCTCACCGCGCGGTTGATGGCCAAGGCAGCACCCGGCGAGATCGTCGCGAGTCCCGATATCCTCAACCCGGCCCGCACGCAGTTCGACACCACACCGCTCGAACCGTTCATGGTAAAGGGCAAACGCCACCCCGTGGTGGCTTCCACGCTCGGTGCAACGCACCGGAGAGAATCTCGCACCGCGGTCGTGCTCCCACTCGTCGGCCGCGACACGGAGCTGGCGACGATCTCGGCCGCACTCGACGCCGTACGGGGCGGCGCGGGCCGCGCACTCGAACTCATCGGCCCGGCGGGGATCGGCAAATCGCGTCTCACCGAAGAGGTGCGGCACCTCTCGTCGGACCTGCCCCAGCTCAGCGTGGCGTGTGACCCCTACGAAGCGACGAGCCCGTACGCCGCGTTCTGGTGGCTCCTGCACGACGTGCTAGCGCAGCCGCCGACCGCCGATCGCCAGGTGGTGGCCGAGGCGCTGACGACCGCGGTCGCGTGGCACATGCCCGAACTCGACCCGTGGCTCCCGCTCCTCGGCGTTCCGCTCGACCTCGACCTGCCGCCGACCCCCGAGGTGGCGGCGATCGCGGTCGAGTTCGTCCCCGACAAGGTGCGCGAAGTCACCGCGACATTCCTGAACGCCGCCCTCCCCCAGGGTGTTGTCGTGATCATCGAGGACGCGCACTGGATGGACGACGCGTCGAGCCTCGTCCTCGATCAGATCATCCGCGCCATCCCGGAACGACCCGCGCTCGTCTGTCTGACCCGTCGCGCCGACACCACCGGCTATCACCTCGTCGCCCGCAGCCACACTCGATCGATGGTGCTCGAACCGCTGAGTTCCGAAGACGCAACGCGCGCCCTCGTGGCCGCGACCGATACGGCACCGCTGCGGTCCGACGACATCACGCGACTCACCGAACGTGCCGCGGGGAACCCACTCTTCCTCGAGGAGCTGCTCGAAACCTTGCGCCACGGCGGTGACGTCGCCACACTCCCGGATACCGTCGACGCCCTCGTCACGGCCCAGATCGACCGGCTCCATCCGGAGCTGCGCGCGCTCGTACGCGTGGCGTCGGTGCTCGGGCAGAGCTTCCTGCTCCACGAGTTGGCCGAGCTCATCTCCGACGAACTCCCGCCACCCGATCACGACGTGTGGGAGGAGCTCAAGGGGATCCTGAGCTTCACCGGTCCGGGCGCGTTGCGGTTCCGGCACGCGCTCGTCCGTGACGCCGCCTACCAAGAGCTGCCGTATCGACGAAGGCGCGAGCTGCACGCGCGCGCGGGCGACGCGATCGCCGCACCACTCGGCGACCACCCCGAGGTGGAGGCCGAGCTGCTGTCACTGCACTACCTGCACGCCCAGCGGTATAACGACGCGTGGCGATTCGCGCGCGTCGCGGCGACACGCGCGACCGAAAAGTACGCGAACGTCGAAGCCGCGGAGTTGCTCGAACGCGCGATCAACGCGGCCCGCCGAGGCGCGGACGTGTTCGCCAACGATCTGGCCGACGTCTGGGAACAGCTCGGCGATGTCAAGGAACGCTCCGGCGTGTACGACGAGGCCCTCCGCGCGTACCGGAGTGGTCGGCGTCTGCGCGGCGACGACCGCACCGCGGTCGCCGGCATCTTGCTCAAGGAGGCATGGATCGCCGAACGCGTCGGTCGGTCGTCGGAAGCGGTGCGGGCGGTGCGGCGGGGCCTGAAAATCCTGGGATCCGACTCCACTGAACCTTCGCGTACGGAGCTTTCGCTCGCTGCACAACGCATTCGAGTACAGCTGCGCGCCTGGTACGCCACGGTGCGCCAGACCCAGGGGCGCTCCCATGAGGCGGTGACCGAGTGTCTCGCCGCGATCGAGGCCGCTATGGCGATCGGCGACCCGTTGACCGAAGCTCAAGCGCGGTCCACGCTCGATTGGGCATATGTGACCCTCGGCCAGCCGGAGCTCGCGGTGCATTCCGATCGCGCGCTCGAGCTCTACACGCAGCTCGGTGACCTCTCGGGTCAAGCACAGGTCCTCAACAACCTCGGCGGGTTCGCGTACTTCGACGGCCGATGGGCCGATGCGGTCGCGCTTTACGAACGGGCCCGAACGCTCCGTCTGCGGACCGGCAACACGGTCGACGCGGCGATCGGCACGCTCAACATCGGCGAAGTGCTCATCGACCAAGGCCACCTCGACGAGGCGTATGAACACATCACCGAGGTCAGTCGCACCTGGCGCGCAGCCGACGCGCGCAGCGGCGCGGCCGTCGCGCAGATGTACCTGGCGCGCATCGCCGCGGCTCGCGGCATCTACACCGACGCGTTGACCCGCTTCGACTCCGCCCGCGCCGAGCTCCTCGCCATCGGCGCGGAGGCGGACGCGCTCGAGGTAGAAGTGCACAAGGCAGAGTGCCTGCTCGCGATGGGCGATGCCACCGGCGCCCTCAGCCTGGCGGGCGAAGCGTTACGGCGCGACCTCGCGCTCGGCGGCATGGTGGACCACGGACCGTTGCTCCGGATTCGCGCTCGGGGTCTCCTCGCCCAAGACGACATCGAAGGCGCGCGCCAGGCGATCACCGGATCGCTCGAAGAGGCACGGTCGCGCGATGCATCGTTCGAGATCGCGCGCTCGTTGATCGTGCTCGCAGACGTCGAACGCCGGTCCGGGCACCACGCGGCTGCGGACGAACACCGCGCCGAAGCGAACGAACGCTTCGCCCAACTCGGCGTGATCACCCAGACCGAGTGATCGCGGTTCGGTCAGGCCGATCGGCAACCAAGCGTCTCGGCCTACCGGCGGGCGAAGCGGGGGTCGCCCGAGAGCAGCAGGATCTCGAAGCGGATGTCGCCGTTGTGCAACTTCTTCTTCTTGTAGATGCACGGTGACGGATCCGCGATGCGGTGGTGCCTGCTCTCGCAGTTCCTGACCCGCACGATCGGACCGCCAACTTGCTTCCGAACGTAGATCTTCGATTTCGTCCCGCGGCCGGCAACGGACTTGTCCCAGGTGATCCTGAGTCGCGCCGGCTGATGCGGATCCGTGTA
>JANYLF010000319.1 GCA_025357995.1 Acidimicrobiia bacterium
TCACCAGCTTGACGCCGCCGAGCCCGTGGGCGCGTAGGCCGCGCAGGAACGCGATCCAGAACGCGCCGTCTTCGGAGTCGCCGACTTCGACGCCGAGGACTTCGCGGTCACCGTTGCGAGTCACGCCGGTGGCCACTATCACCGCCTTGGAGACGATCCGCCCACCAGCTCGCGCCTTGACGTAGGTGGCGTCCAAGTACACGTATGGGAACTCGACATGATCGAGGGGCCGGTCCCGGAACGCTTGGAGGGACTCGTCGAGCTCGCCGCAGATCCGAGACACCTCGGACTTCGAGATCCCCGACGCCGCGCCGAGCGCCGCGACGAGGTCGTCGACCTTGCGGGTGGACACGCCATGGACGTAGGCCTCCATCACCACCGCGAACAGGGCCCGGTCGATCCGGCGGCGCCGCTCGAGAATCGACGGGAAGAAACTCCCGTGACGCAGCTTCGGGATCGCCAACTCCACATCGCCGGCCTTCGTCGCCAATGACTTCGGGCGAGTCCCGTTGCGTTGATTCGTGCGATTCTCCGAACGCTCGTGACGCCCAGCACCGATCACCCCGGATGCCTCCGCGTCGATGAGCGCCTGGAGGACCAACTCCACACTCGAACGGATCAGATCGACATCGCCACCCGCGCGGAGCGCGTCGAGGAGCTCGGACAGGTCAAACTGTGCAAGGGCCACCGTGTGATCTCCTTCTGCATGTTCTTTGGACGGAACACACAGAGGTTCACGCGGTGGCCCCCCTCAACGAGGGACCTTCAGGATTTACACCACTCCAAGGGACACGGCCAGCCAGGCGGCTTGGGACGCGCGGACCCGTCCCAAGCCGACTGTGGCGGCTACTGCGGGTTGGTCACCCGCCTATTTGTCATGACCCGGGCGGGGTGAAGCTGTACGGTCCGTCCCACGTACAGGGGCTGCCGGAGGGCGTGCAGTCGACGGTGACGTCCGCGTGGAACCCGCTGAACTGGCCGGTACCGCCGGACAACGTGAGCGAGCCGATCCACGTCACGAAATTGAGCGTCACGCTGCCGTAGGCATCATTGTTGCCTGGGCCGTCGACGACGAGGTGGCTGATCAAGTTTGGGTAGACGAAGGTTGGGTCCGTGTAGACGACGTGCATGCCGGGGTCGATTCCGTGCAGGTTCGACGCGGTAATCGTGCAGAACCCACCGGCTTGGCCGGAGAACTGAGAGCACTCCTTCTCCACGTGGAGTTGTCCGCTGCGGGGACTACCGGGTTTCTCAGCAGAGCCTGCGGTGGCGAACGCTCCGACCATGACGACGGCTAGGAGCAATCCGAAGATTGTCTTCGCCGTGAAACTCCTTCGCTGCGACGACTGCAGCTCGGTCATGACTGTCTCCTTTGGTTGTCGACGGCCGTGGGCGCCTTCGGGCGTACCGGCTTCTACGATCCGATCTCCTTCCAGACCGGCCTGTGGGAGGATGTTTCCTCGACCAAAGAGTGAGAGAGAGGTCTCGCGGCGGGCTCGCGGCGGGCTCGCGGCGGCATGTTGAGCGTGGGTGGGGTTGGAGGGCCGGTGGAGGACCGGGTGGCGACGACGCTGTGTGTGCTGGGCCCGTTGGAGGTCGTGCGCGACGGCGAGCGGGTTCGGCTGGGAAGCGGGCAGCAGCGCCGCTTGCTCGCGGTCTTGGTGGTCCACGCCAACGAGGTGGTCTCGAGGGATCGTCTCATCGACGTTCTGTGGGGTGACGGGCCGCCGCCGAGTGCGACGCAGACGCTCCAGGGATTGGTGTCGCGGCTGCGCCAGACGCTCGGTGACGACCGCCTGGAGACACGCCCTCCGGGGTATCGGCTGCGGGTGGCGAGCGGCGAGGTCGACGCGTTGCGTTTCGAAGAGCTGGTGCGTGTCGGGCTCGGGGCGCCTGAACGCCCGGAGGTTGCGCTCGGCGCGTTCGACGAGGCGCTCGGGCTATGGCGAGGGTCCCCCTACGCGGAGTTCGCAAGTGAGGAGTTCGCCACCGCGGAGGTTGCTCGACTGGTTGAGCTGCGCGCCCGGGCGATCGAGGAACGGTCCGCCGCGCTCTTGGAGTTGGGCCGCCCCGAGGACGTCGTCGGGGAACTCGAGGCCCAGATCGCGGTTGAGCCGTTTCGCGAGCGACTGCGAGCGTTGCTGATGCTCGCGCTCGCCCGCGCCGGTAGGCCGGTCGAGTCACTGCGCGCGTACGACGAGTTTCGTCGGTTCCTGGCCGACGAGGTCGGTGTGGTCCCGTCGCCCGGACTGCAGGCGCTCAACGACGACATCGTGCGTCAACACCCCGACGTCGGGTGGGCGGGATCGGTCGCCAAGGACACCGCCACGCCAGACCTGCCGTCGGGGACGGTCACGTTCTTGTTCACGGATGTGGAGGGTTCGACGCGCCTGTGGGACGAGAGTCCCGATGTGATGACCCATGCGATGTCGCGTCACGACGAGCTGCTGCGCGATTCGGTCAAGTCACAGGGTGGCTTTATCGTCAAGAACGCGGGCGATGGGTTCCACGCTGTGTTCGCGACCGCGCACGATGCGGTCACGGCTGCGGTTGCCGCCCAAAGGTCGCTGCTCGCGGACGACTGGAACATCGCGCAGATCGTGCGCGTCCGGATGGGGATCCATACCGGCGAGGCGGAGGTCCGCGACGGCGACTACAGCGGCGGCGCGGTGAATCGCGCCGAGCGGCTGATGTCGGTGGCGCACGGCGGCCAGATCGTCGTGTCAGCCGCGACGGAAGAGGTGCTTCACGACGCCCTCCCCGAGAAGTACGGGTTCATCGACCTGGGCGAGCACCGGCTGCGTGACCTGGGCAGGCCGGAGCGGATGTTCCAGGTGACCCATCCCGATCTGGTCCGGGAGTTCGCGCCGCTCCGCACACTGGACGCATTCCCGCGTAACAACCTGCCGCGTCAGGTGACGTCGTTCGTGGGGCGCGAGGCCGAGATCACGTCGGTGGCGGAGCTCGTGCGCGACTCGCCGCTAGTGACGTTGACCGGGGTGGGTGGGGTGGGCAAGACCCGTCTCGCACTCCAGATCGCGGCGGAAGTCATCGGCGAGTTCCCGGATGGTGCGTGGTTGTGCGAGTTCGCGCCGGTCACTGATCCGGGTGCGGTGTGGGAGACGTTGGCGGCGTGTCTGCGGGTGCAGGCGTTCCCGGGCCGGAGCCTCGAGGAGTTGGTGCTGGACTATCTCGCGGCGAAGCGGCTGTTGTTGGTGCTCGACAACTGCGAGCATCTCCTCGACGCGATCACCCACCAAGTCGACGCGATCACCCAGCGCTGCGCGCGGGTGTCGGTGCTGGCGACGAGCCGGGAGGGGCTGGTAGTAGCAGGCGAGCGGCTGGTCGCGGTGCCGCCGTTGGGCGTCCCGGCCGGGGACGCGGCCGGCGACGACCTGAGGCGGGCGGAGGCGGTATGTCTGTTCTTGGATCGGGCGACCGCAGCGAAGAACGACTTCGCGCTCACCGACCGCAACGTCGGTGTCATTGGGGTGTTGTGTCGACGCCTGGATGGGATCCCGCTCGCGATCGAGCTCGCGGCGGCGCGGGTGCGGTCCCTGTCACCGGAGGATCTCGTCTCCCGCCTCGATCAACGGTTCACGCTCCTCACCCACGGCAGTCGCGCAGCTCCGGAGCGCCACCAGACGCTGCGGGGCACGATCGACTGGTCCTACGACCTGCTCACCCGGCCGGAACGTCACGGGCTCCAACGCTTGTCGGTGTTCGCCGGCGGCTGTGATCTGGCGGCCGCGGAGGCGGTCCTGCCCGACGATGACCTCGACGCGGCCGTGGTGGCTGACGTGTTGGGTCAACTGGTGAGCAAGTCCCTCGTCGTCGCTGACGACGCGGACGACGGCGGAGTGCGTTACCGCCTCCTCGAAACCATCCGCCAGTACGCCCGCGAACGACTCGACGAGCACGGCGACACCGACCGGTGGCGTCGTCGCCACGCCGAGCACTTCGCCGACTGGGCCGAAGACGCCGGACCCGGCCTCGTCGGCCGCGACGAGCTCACCTGGCGGACTCGGGAGAGTG
>JANYLF010000321.1 GCA_025357995.1 Acidimicrobiia bacterium
GTCTTCCCCGGCCTGCTGGTGCTGGCCTGGTGGATGGGCCGACGCTTCGTACCCAACCGGTCTCGGCGCTCGCTCGCCATCGCACTGGTCAGCTTCGGGACCATCACCTCGTTCGTGCTGTCGTATGTGGCCACGAACAACTTGGGCGGCGTCGCGTCGCACGGACTCAACAGCCGCTTCGCGTTCTACACAGCACCGGCACGGGCATGGGAGTTCAGCCTTGGTGCGCTGCTGGCGTTGTGCACGCCGCTACTCGGGCGGCTTTCCCGTCGCGTCGCGACCAGTGCGGGTTGGCTCGGCTTGGCACTCGTCGTCGCCGGCGCCCTGACGATCACCGAAACCACTCCGTTTCCCGGGACCGCGGCGCTCATCCCGGTCTTGGGCGCGTGCCTGCTCCTCGCGGCTGGTGTCAACCGCCAGACCGGCGTGAATCGTGCGCTCGCCGTCCCGGTGATGACGCGACTCGGTGACATGTCGTACAGCTGGTACCTCTGGCACTGGCCGCTCATCGTGTTCGCGCGGGCGATCTGGCCCGGCAACTCCGCGGTCCCGATCCTCGCCGCCGCGGTCTCCTTCGTGCCCGCGTACGGCGCGTACAGACTGTTCGAGAATCCGATCCGCCTCAACCCCACCTTCGTCGGTCGCCGCGCGCTTGCACTCGGAGCCGTCTGCATTGCAGTTCCAGCGGTCGCGTGCGTCGGTCTCGCCCGCATCGAGCTCCCAGGTCGATCGGTCGATACTGCGGCACATATCGCAGCGATGGCCCAGCGTCACGGCGACGAGGTTCGCCACTGCACGGCCGAGGTCATCGATCGCGTTCCCGCTCTCTGCACGTATAGGGCGGTTCACGCGAGAGGGACCGTGATCCTGGTGGGCGATTCCAACGCCGGACAGTTCACCGAGCCTGCCGCCCGCGCCGCGCAGCACGACGGCTACAACCTGCTCGTGGCGACGCGCCATGGCTGTCGATTCGCCGACGTGACGGTGCTCCGATCCGGTCGAGCCGACGTCGCGTGTGCGCGCTACGTCATGCGCGCGGTCGAGACCCTTGAGGATGACTCCCCCGCCCTGGTGCTCATCGCCTCGTCGACGCCAGAGATCATCAACCCGCCTGACATCACGCTCCAGGATCCGGAGACCAAGGCCATCGCGCGGTCGGTGAGCGCCAAGGAACATCTCTTGGCGATCGGGCTGGAACGGGTGCTCCGGCCCCTGGCCCATGCCGGGATCCCAGCCGTGATCATCCATACGATCCCGCAGTTTCCGTCGTGGGAACCGAACTGTGCGGCGATTCGCGCGTACCTGGACCCCATGTCGTGTGGAACCGCTCAGTCACGCGCCGAGGAAGAACACCTCCGCGAGCCCGCCCGCCGCGCCGAGAACGAGGCAATACGGATGGTCCCGGGGACGACATCGGTCGATTTCATCGACCGCCTCTGTTCGCCGTCTGTCTGCGTGACGAACCGCGGGAGCCACTGGCTCTACCGAGACGCGACCCATCTGAGTCTTACCGGCTCGCTCGATCTCACGGTCGACTTCGAACGCATCATCGCGACGAACGCCCGCGCGTCCACATCTGCGTGATCATCGGAAGTCGGGGCGATGCGTTGTCGTGCGACAGGACACAGGGATCGTGCCGTCAGCGTCTCACGTTGGTACGGATCACGGTTTCGAATGGCTGGGTGAGGAGCCGAGCGCCGACCACGCTGAGGTGACGTCCGTCCCGGTACAGCCAGAGATCGCCGCGGTTGGTCCTGCACTCGTGGGCGCCGCACAGATCGGTGAGAAAGTCGACACCGGCGGTGTGCGGTACTGCCCGCAACGCACGATTGTCGGCGGCGATGGAATCGTGGCGCGCCGCTGCGACTTCAGCGAGACTTTGCGTGGTGCCACACGAACGCGGTGCCAGGTACACACGCAGTTCGGCGCATGAGCGCGTATCCCACGTCTCCCACTGCGGCACCGTGTGGACGACGACGACGGGGATACCGGCGTCTGTCAGCTGTTGCAATACGCGCTGGAGACCCTCGGTCCACAGCTTGGCCTTGGTCGCGCTGGACGTCGCACGGGGCCCGGACCGTGGATCGCGAAATGTCGTACCGTTCGTCAGATACAGCGGCCCGGAGGCGGCCAGGATGACGAGGTTCGGCTTGGCGGCCAGGAGTTGTGGGATCGAACGCGTGACGAAGTCGCGACACGTCTGAGTCGCGGCGGGTCGCAGCGAGTTGCTGACCACAAGATCGACGAACGGACAGTCGGCGTAGGTCGCGAAAGTGAGATCGAATCCGAGCTGATTAGCAGCGAGCGCGGCCGGCTCCACGAAGTGGCCGGCATTGGAATCGCCGACGAGCACCACCCGCCCATATGGATGCGCGACCGAGAATGTGCAACGCGGCGGCAGGGCCGCGAACGGGACCCCCTGGTTGCATTGGTGGGTTTCGCTGGCATGGAACTGCGCGCTCGCCGTGAGGAACGCCTTGGTGCCGGCCGACCGCGGCGGTTTCGGTACCCGCAGGAGGATCAGCGAGCACACGATCGGGACGATGATGCACACCGCGGCGACACCGACCGCTCGTCGACCGCGGACTCGTACATCGCGTCGGACAGGCGATTCGAGATACTTGTACGAGCACCATGCCGGCACGATCGAGATCGCGGCACCGAACCACGCGGCATGCTCTTCCATCGGGAAGAGCGCGGCCGCGAACACGATCATCGGCCAATGCCAGAGATACCAGCTATAGGACAGATCACCGATGGTCGTCATCGGTCGAGTCGAGAGAGCGGTTGAGATCCAGTTGTCGTGCACGGTGCCGGCAACGACGAGGAGCGCCACGCCGGCGACCGGTATGAGCGCGGCCACCCCCGGAATCGGCGTGGTACTGGAGAACGCGAACGCGGCCAGCCCGACCAGTGCCGTACCGATGAGTCCGCTCTGGGTGGCTACAGCACGCGGGAGGCGTCTGACACGAGGGACGGCAATCGCCAAGAGCGCACCGACGGCGAACTCCCACGCGCGGGTCGGCGCGAGGTAGAAGGCCAGTTGTGGGTTGAGCCCGACACCACCGATCGAGACGCGGTGGTAGGTCGCGACGTACGACACGACGAAGGATGCCGCGGCGACGACGCCCACGATCGCGCCAACCACTCGGCGCACATCGGTCTGCGGGAACCTCCGCCGCGCGACGACGAATCCCAGGAGGAGGACTGCCGGGAAGAAGATATAGAATTGTTCCTCCACCGAGAGCGACCAGACGTGGAGCAAGGGGTTGTTGGTGGGTGCGACGTCGAAGTAGCCGTTGTCGGCCCGACCGAGCAGCACGTTGGCGACGAACAACGATCCGGCAATTCCCGTGCGCGCCGTTTGCTTCTGGGCCGCGGGGTTGATCGCGGCGATGGAACCAAGTGCGATGAGTGAGATCGTCAGGGCCGACGCCGGCAGAATGCGGCGGACCCGACGCGCGTAGAACCCCGCGAACGAGAGTCGACCCGACGTCCCGAGCTCGCGCAACAGCATGGCCGTGATCACGAAGCCGGAGATCACGAAGAAGACGTCGACTCCGGTATATCCGCCCGGGAACGAGAGGCCCGCGTGGAACGCGACGACCATGAGGACCGCAACTGCCCGAAGGCCTTGGATGTCGGCCCGTCGGTGCATCGGCCCGTTGGTGGCATCGTCGGAGCCGGATTCGGCCGGGTCGGGGTGCGCGAGGACGGTCGATGGCTCCCCGGTCATCGCGGCACATTAGGAGCACTGCCGTCCAGGACACCAAGCGCCCGATGATCCACCCGATCGTTGACATCGAGCACACTCGCGATCGCTTCGGGACCGGATCCGCTCACGATCGGCACCCCCGCGACGAGCTCGACCAACGGTGTCAGCGATGCGGTAACGCCCGGTCGCGCGGTCGTTGCCAGTTCACCCAGCACGCTCGCCAAGTTCGCGGGACCCGCCACGGTGATGGCCGAGAGCTCGTAGGTCCCCCATTCCAGGGAGCCCGGTTCGTCGCCCAGGTGACGTCGCTGCGCGGCAACACGGGTCAGTGGCTCGAGATCGATCTCCGGCCAAGGATTCCCCACCACGACGACCGGGGGGTCGAGCCCGACGATCACCGCTGAGGCGTCCGATACCCGGAGCCCGACGCGCGCCACTCCACGTTCGAACGGCGCACGCGTGATCGGCATGGGTGCCACCACCACTCGACCACTTCCACCCACCGCAATCGCATCCAAAACCACGTGCTTCGGCGGGGGCGCATGCGTCGCGAGTTGAGCGATGAGGGCACGCACGACCCGCTCGGGATCGCGGCTCGTCAGGAGTACATCCGGACCGCGATGGAGCCGCGCGAGATCTGCGGGCCCACGATCGCGTGTGCCCGCCGGGATCACGAGACCATACGAAGCGCGCTCACGGGGATGGTCGAGATGCGCGCGTACGCGCGATCCCAGGGCGGCGACGAGCGCGGCCGCCATCTCTTCATCCGCGCCGATCGACAACGCGACGTCGCCGACCGCTACGACGACCTGTTGTGCGAACGTCGGGCCGTCGCCGCAGCCCGAACAGATCGGCGCCGGCTGGAGAATCGGCGGCATCGGATCGTCGACGGGTCTCACGTCGTCCGTCGTCGTCAACAGACCCCGATCGAGTAGCTCGGACGCGGCCTCGATGACGTCAGCCAAGGCGACCGCGGGATCCACCGCGAACGCATGCGCGAAGTCGGTCGCGAGCGTCCCCAGCGTGGCGTCGCCATCACAGCTCTGCCACAGGAGGGTCGCAGTGGGGTTCAGGACGTGCACGGCTCCGGCGCAATACGCGACCGCGGCACCATCGACCATGACCAGATCGTCGACGGCCACAGACCGGGGTGACCATTCGGGGTCCGCCACCGTCGTTCCCGTCATCGGACACCGGCCCCGCTCGGAACGACGTCGAGCACCGCTGCTACCGCGTCGGACAACGATCCGCTCACCAGGTGATAGCACGGCACGGCTGCAAGTACGCGAGCCAATGACGCGAGCGTGCCGGGCCGATCCAGATGGAAGGTGTGCGCCGCGACCGCGGCCAACGCCTCCGAATGGGGGAGCTGTACCAACTCCGTGGACGCGCCCGGTACGAACTGAGGAAGGACAACCAAACCGACGGGGTGGTCTCGATCATCGACATGCCCGAACGCTCGCGCCGGCTTCACACCGCACGCGCCGAGAAAAAGTCCCGCGCCCGGCGACGGCGCCCACTCAATGGATCCAATCGGGTCGGGCGCGGCACCGAGCGAGATCGGCTTCGGGTACGTGCGCACCAGCCCCGACCGCTGATCGATCGCGACGACCTCGTCGGTGATGTACCCGAGGCCGCGATACGTCAATCCCGCTGCGAGCGTCGACTTCCCCGCGCCCATCGGCCCGGGCAGAATGACCGCCCGATCACCAACGGCGACCGCCGCCGAGTGAATCCGAATCAACTCGGACGACTGCTCGATCGCCTGTTGGTTCGCTTCGAACAGTAAGTGCGCGAACGCGACAGTCGGCGCGGAGGTACGCACCACCACGGAACCGTCGAGCGCGGTGAAGTACCCGGGCCCGTCGTGCTTCATCATCGTCCCAAGCATCAACGCGTGGCTCTGCGGACCGGTTCGGGCAAGCGGTGCGTACAGCTCGTCGATGAGATGGACAACCGCCGGAATATCGCTATGCACCGTGACCGCGAAATCGAGCAGCTGAAGCCGCGCGCTCTGCACCCATCCGCAATCGCCGAGGATGTCGCTGACTCGTGCGTCCGGATCAGTCATCGTCGTGATGGTATGGATCGGGCGGGTCACGGAACCGCTCGTAAGGATCGATCCCGAGATCCGCGCCGGTGTACGGATCAGGGCTCGGTGCATGTGTGCGGCCGACGTCGGGCGGGGCGGCCGGATCCGGTGCGAGTTCGAGAAACGGAGACCCGGGCCCGGGTACGGCTTGGTCTCGACCGGCGAGCGCTTCCTCAGTCGAGATCTCTTGTTCGCTCTCCCAGAGTGGGAGGCAGATGAGCGCGAGAAAGAACGGGAGGACCTGACATCGCTGACGCGCCAAGATCCCGAAGTTGGAGAACGCCGAGAACGCGAACACGAACGAGAGCGTGATCCCAATGCAGTACCCGACGTAGGGCTGGCGACGCATGGATCGGCCGAGCGATCGGAGTCGGCGCCACGATCGCACGGCGAGCACGACAAGAAAGACACCCTCGAACGACGACGCGACTGCCACCACGCTCGAGGCTTCGTACGGGAACGGACGGACGAGCACCGTGACGATCGCGTACGGCGGGTTCGAGGTCATCGCAACCGGAGTGAATGCCGAACCGGCCTCGCTCGTAGCGCCCGACGCCTTTTGCGAGATCGTGTTGATCGTTTCCTGGTCGAGTCGCGGCACACCGAAGAACGACGCGGTCGACGACACGAGAACAAGCCCGCCCACGAGGAGCGCACCGAAGAGGATAAGGCGCAGGCTCGACGCTTTCACTCCCGGTCGTTGTGATTTCCCGACCGCCGCGGCGAGGAGGACTCCACAGAAGATGGTGATCGCAACGTGCGGTCGAAGCTGTGCAACGCCGACCAGACCAGCGATGAATAACACCACACCGGTGGCCACCGACCGCGTCAGCACCTTCGCAACGCCATAGGAGGCGAGGCCGAGACACAGAATCGCCCAGCCCTCCTTGCCCAGCGCCGACGGCCAATAGAGGAAGGACGGGAGAAACAGGACGAGCACTCCGTAGCGGTAGGTGGCACCGTTCGGTACCGCGAGCTTGAACGCGCGCCACAGGAGCAGGAGGCCGATGAAGGACATAAACGACAACACCACGGCGCCGCTCATCTGCGAAGCGCCGGTGAACGAATAAATCACGCCCGTGAGGACGCGCATGAAATCTGTGCCGCTCGTGCCGGTCACGCTCGAGAAATTCAACACCCGGAACTGGGGCGCGAAGGACTGACCAAACTGGTGATAATCGAGCGCGTCCGACCGGTTTCCGTACAACTCGGCCGTCACCACCGAGCGAAGGATCGTGCCGAGCATCTTGGCCCAGAACGCGGCGAAGACGAACGATGCCATCGACGGATCACGGTCGGCCGCCGCGATCCGGCGCGCGATCACATGCGCGACGTACGCGAGTATCCCGATGAGCGGAACCGCTTCGACCAACTCGAACGTCGCGGTGACGACGGCTGAAACGACGAATACGCCGTAGGCAACCACGCCCAGTCCTATGACATAGCGGGGCCACTCCGGCAGCCGGACACGCGCCAGCTCTCTGGCGTTCGCGAGCGGAAGACTCGCGTCTTCGGGAATCGGGGCAGTTGCGGTCACGACACCTGCTCCCGAATCGCGCGCGCGTGCCACACCCGGCGTAGTCGCCGGCCCACTCCACCACCGTGGCGCTGCCCATACCCCACGTCGACGAACAGGAGGGCACGAACGTAGGCGGCCTTGGCCGTCCATCCCGGCACGGCCGGAACCGCCGCGATCATCTGACGCGCGTAGCTCCGGTCGGGACCGAGGTACGCGGCCAGTGATCGACGTTCGAACCGATCACCCGAGTAGGCAGTCGCCCATTCCGAGAGCGGCGTGCTCGCGAGATCGAGTGTCTTCCACGCTGCGCCCACCGCATGCGCCATGACGAGACCGGC
This sequence comes from Acidimicrobiia bacterium, assembly GCA_025357995.1. Taxonomy (GTDB): domain Bacteria; phylum Actinomycetota; class Acidimicrobiia; order IMCC26256; family JAENVU01; genus JAENVU01. The sequence continues at coordinate 7,665 of JANYLF010000321.1, forward strand.
GCGCCACCGGGTGCACGCGGCGCGGGTCGCATCGATGTCCACATCCGTCGTCAGCACCAGCTGCGCAATATCGCGCAGCGCGACCACACGAGGGGTCGGATCGCCGAGCGCTGCGTGGAAGCACGCGTGCGCCAGGCGATGCTCTCGGGACAAGACCGGAATTGATTCCCCGCCGAAGCTCACCGTGTCCTCCCCGTCGAACAACTCGTCGAGGTCGATCGTGAGCCCGAACGGTCCCGATGCCAACGTTCGATGCACGTCCACCTGGACGCCGTCGGGCAGTACCATGCAGACACCCTTACCGAACCGGCGATCGAAACCGGGACGGACCTCGGCCGAACGTCGATATCCCCCGGCGTTGGTCAGTGTGGTCACCGCGACGTCGTAGTGATCGGAGCGCACGAGAACGTCGACGTCGCCGAACGCACGCCACGACGGATCGGGGTAGTCCAAGTGGGCGACAGCCGGGCCCTTGAGGAGTCGGAGATCCACTCCGGCGGAACCAAGAGTCTCCACCACGTCCAACGTGGCCTGCTCGAGCCCGACGCACGCCCGCATGGCCGCCTCGTGGGCCCCATCGAGTGCGTCGCGTTGCGCTCGAGTCCCGGTCAACAGCTCCTGCTCGAGCGCGTTCGCCACGATCGGCACGGCGCGTTCGTCGATGAGGTTCGCGAGAAAGCCATCCCAGTCGTCTCCCTCGGGCAACATCCGCGCGGACGATGCGCCGGGGAGTCCTTGGCCGCACGCTGCGCCGACGGTGATCGCGGTGTTCACGGCGCGACCTCGATCAGACCCGCGGCGGCAAACCGGCCGAGCGCGGCCTCCAGATCGTCACCGACGACGCTGGTCTCCACCCCGAAGCGAGCCGCCATCTCGGAGATCAGCTCCGCCGCCGTGTGAGGTACCGCGAGCATCTCCCACAAGACAACGCCGGTTCCCTGAAGCGTGATCGGGAACTCGCCATCTCGGGGAAGGGCGACCACGCCGAAGCCTCCCGACCGATGCAGTGTCCGGGAGCAGCGAACCCAGCGGCCTGCCGCCGTCGCCGACGACAGGCGCGGATCCGGCTCGGGCATGGCGGCGGCGCTACACCCAGGGGTCGTCGGGATCCGATACCGACGACGACCGCGGCGGGGCCGCGTCCGGAACTGACGGCGCGGAAGACGCAGTCGGCGCGGTCACGCGCGGGCGAGACTGCGGTTTGCGCAATGCCTTCCATGGGAGAAGTCGCTTCATCACCGAGACCTCGCCGGGGTGGGCGTAGCCGTAGCCGTAGCCGTAGTAGCCGTAGTAGCCGTAGTAGCCGGCGCGCACGCTGTGTTCGGCACCAACGATCACCACGCCGATGACGGTCGCCTCGAGCCGACGCAAGAGATCGGCCGACGACACGACGCCGTTGCGTCGGGTCCAACCTGAGCGGGCCAGCAGGATCGAAGCATCGACGCCGAGCGCGAGATCCGCCGCGTCGTTGGCCAACAGAATCGGTGGCGAGTCGACGATCACGATGTCGGCGAGCTCCATTGCGGCTTCTACCGCGGCCTTGGCGACCGCGATTGCATGACCCGGATCGGATTTCGTCGGCGCACTCGCCGCCAGCCGGATGCCGGGAACATCAGTCTCCTGCAAGATCGCTTCGAGGTCGTCAGGCTCACAGGTGAGGTCGAGGTCGCCCAGATTCGGGTTGCGCGGCCGATCGAAGTAGCGGGTTTGGGTGGGTCGCCGGAAATCGGCATCGATGACGATGACGGTCACGCCCGTTTCGGCGAAGGCCGCGGCGAGGTTGACCACCGAGATCGACTTTCCCTCGGCGGGTCCGGGGGAGGTGACGAGCAGCGAGCGCAACGGTCGTCCGCGGGAGGGCGAACGGTGCCGGTTCGTGTGCCCGTTCCCATTCCCATTCCCGTTCCCGTTTCCGTTCGCCGTAGCGAGTGGGACGTTCTTGGGATGCCGCTGCCACATCGCAAGCAAAGAAGTACGTAACGATCGATAGGCCTCGGCGGTCAACGAGGCCGGTTCGGCCGAGGTCGCCACCATGAACCGCTCCGCCCGATCCATCTTGACGACAGGGATCTCGGCGATTACCGGCATCCGCGCCGCGGCTTCGGTGCTTGCGACGTCACGGATCCGAGCTCCCAGGAGCTCGGTAATGACAAGGAGCGCCAGGGCCAAGAACAGGCCGATGCCGGCGCCGACCATCATGCGTTGGTTCGAACCGAGCGCAGTTCCGCCCGGCGAGGTGATGACCGCGAGATCCGCCAGGTTGGCGGGAACCAACGTCTTGAGCGCCGGTGGCGCCGGACCGGCGGCAATCAGCTGGAGCACCGTCTGAGACCGCGCGTCGATCTCGCTCTGCAAACTGGCGCTGCGCGATGACAGTTGGTTGCGCTGAATTGGATCGACGGCGGCCGCTGCCTGTGCGTCGAGTGTCGCCTTCTGACTCACCGCTGAAGCCTGATCGGATTTCGCGGTCGCCAGCTGCGCGTCGAAATTAGTCTGCTCGTTGCGGGTCAACGCGGCCAGCAACTCCTGGGCAAACACGTTCGCCACTTCGACGGCCTGTTGCTTCGTGCCCGTCGCGCTGATCGAGAGCGCGGCGGTAGTCGGATCCGGTACTGCGTTGACGACAACCCAGTGAGACAGGTCCTTGAAGAAGATCACGATCGCTCCGCGACCCCCACGGAATAGCGCGAGTGCATCGGATTGCGCGGCCTGCGTTGCCCGTTGGGAGGGGTTCGCACCCACCCCCGTGGACGTGTCGCTCGAGGTCGCCGCTTTCACGACGTCTTGTTGGCGCGCCACGATGCTCGGGTACAGCGATGCGCCCAATTTCTTTACGGCAGCGTCGCGTATCGGGCCCACCAGAGCCTCGAGGGCCCAGCGGTCGAACTCGACGTTCCTCGTCACCGCGACATTCGGCCCGTCTTGGGTTTCGAGGATGTGGGTGGCACGGAAGGAGACCTTCGGCGCCCTCGCCAGGAAGACCGACGACTCGCTGGGCCGGGTCGCGAACGCGAACAACGATCCGATCAAGGCTCCGACGACCAAGATCCACCAACGGCGGCGCAAGATCCTGAGATAGTCCAGCGGTCTCATTACAGAGTTCGAGCCCCCCCGGAGGAAGCGTGAAGTTGAAAAACGGAGACGCGGCCGATGGATCAACTGGGGACGCGAAGGCCACGGAGTGTAGCCGTGATTTGGGTGCTCCGGCCATAGGGTCCTCGGCCCACGCCATCGCCTCGAACAGGGCGAAACCGGGATCGATTCGCTCTGGAAGGTATGAACTCGCTGAGATTCCGCGACCACGGTAGGTGGTCAAACGACCGCTTTCCACTTCCGACAACGCGTCTACCATCCTCGACCTTCCGGGTTGTGGCGAGGAGGAGGCCGGCGTGCCGAGCGTGGCGAAACGGGCACTGAAGTTCTCCGTTGCCGCGATCGATCGCGTCTGGGCGCCACCGCGCGGGGTCGTCGTGCTCATTTACCACCGGGTTGGGGCCCGTTCGGCCCTCGACGTCGACCTTCCGGTCGAGGAGTTCACGGCCCAGATCGAGTCGCTCTCTACCAGCAGACGGGTGATATCGCTCGACGACGCCCTCACCCAGCTCCAGGCCGATTCGCCCGCGGAACCTAACCCGATCGTCGTCACCTTCGATGACGGCACTGCCGATTTCGCCGACCTCGCGGTCCCGATCTTGGTTCGCTTCGGGATTCCGGCGACGCTGTACCTCGCGACCGACTTTGTCGATCGCGGCCGCGATTTTCCGAATCAGGGGAAACCACTCTCCTGGGCGGCGCTGACGGATGTGCACCAGACCGGTCTCGTCACCGTCGGATCGCACACCCATACACACGCATTGTTGGACCGACTCTCGCCGTCGGACATCGACGCCGAGCTAGATCGCGCCGACGACCTCATCGAGGAGCATCTCGACGTTCGGCCGTCGCACTTCGCGTACCCCAAGGCCGTCGCGGGTTCGTCGCCGGCCGACGCCGCCGTTCGCCGCCGATACCGATCGGCCGCGCTCGCCGGGACTCACGCGAATCGATACGGAGCGACCGACGTCTACCGTTTGGCGCGGAGCCCGATCCAACGCAGCGACGGCATGCGGTACTTCGAAGCGAAGCGCGACGGCGGGATGCGCAGCGAAGACACGCTCCGCGTGATCGCAAATCGATGGCGATACCGGGACGCCCGGGTATGACCCAACGGCTGGTGCACGTCACCACGACCGACATGAGCCTCGAGCTGCTGCTCGGACCCCAGCTCAGTGCCTTCGTCGACGCGGGCTACGACGTGTACGGCGCGTCGGCGCCCGGACGCTACGTTCCCGCGATCGAAGCGCGCGGTATTCGCCACATCCCACTCGCGCACGCCACGCGGTCGATGGCACCGCACCACGACGCGGCAGCTCTGCTGGAACTCCGCCGCCGGTTCCGAGATCTTTGTCCCGACATCGTGCACACACACAATCCGAAACCCGGCGTCTACGGTCGTCTCGCGGCGCGCCTTGCGGGCGTGCCCGCGATCGTGAACACCGTGCACGGCCTGTACGCGCTCCCGAACGACCCGCTCCGGAAACGCGCGGTCGTCTACAGCCTGGAACGGATCGCCGCACTCGCCTCCGGCGCGGAGTTGGTGCAGAATCCGGAAGACCTTCCCACGTTGCGAAGGATCGGCGTTCCCGAACGCAAGCTCGTGTTGCTCGGCAACGGTGTGGATCTGACGCGCTTTCGACCCGACCGACTGAACTCGACGCACCGAGCCGAAGTCCGCGCCGTTTGGGGAGTAGGCCCGGACGACATCGTCTGTGGGGTCGTGGGTCGCCTCGTGTGGGAGAAGGGCTACCGCGAGCTCTTCACCGCGGCGCGCCGACTTCGCGACCAGCAACCGCGTCTGCATTTCGTCGTCGTCGGTGGCCTCGACGAAGCGAAAGCCGATCAACTCGGCCAGGCCGACCTGGATGCTGCCGCCAAGGAAGCCAACATCCATTTCCTCGGCCAGCGCGACGACGTCGAGGACCTGTACAACGCCATGGACCTCTACGCGTTGGCTTCGTATCGTGAGGGCTTCCCCCGTTCGGCGATGGAGGCCGCGGCAAGTGGACTCCCGATCGTGGCAACCGACATTCGTGGATGTCGCCAAGTCGTCGCACCCGGAGTTACGGGACGGTTGGTCGCCGCGCACAACGCGGTCGCGCTCGGGGATGCAATCGGCGAGATCGCGTCCGATCCGGCGACTCGAGCCCACATGGGAACTGCGGCGCTCGCCAAAGCACACGCGGAGTTCGACGACCGCCGGATCGTCGAGACCACCCTGGCAACCTACGACCGACTACTCGCGCGCGCGGGGCGAACGTGACCGCGCGACCGGCGTCGGCGGCCGACGTCGATTGCGTCGCGCAGCTTCACGCGGCCCGGATCAACGAAGGCTTTCTCACCAGCCTGGGTATTCCATTCCTCGATCGGCTCTATCGACGCGTGTTGCGCGCGCCCGATGCGTTCATCATCGTGGAGGAGAGCGAGCACGAGATCGTCGGATTCGTCGCCGGAGTTGCCGACCTCGGCGCGTTCTATCGCCGCTTCATGATCCACGACGGCGCGCTCGCCGCGCTCCGCGCCGCACCCCGGCTCGTGCGGGCGATTCCTCGCGTGCTCGAAACCATGCGCTATCCCAGCACGACTGCCGATCTGCCCGTCGCGGAGATCCTCGCAGTGGCGGTCGCAACCGATCACGTAGGTCGCGGCCTCGGCCGGCAGCTCGTCGACGCGGCCACGACCGCGTTCCGCGCCCGCGGCATCGACGCCGCCAAGGTGGTCACGACGTCCGACAACCCGGCCGCGCTCGCGATGTATCGGGCGTGTGGGTTCGTGTCGAGCGCCGCGGTCGAAGTGCACGCGGGACGCGAGTCTGAGGTCTTGGTGTGGACGGCCTCGTAGCTGCGGGAATCGGCATCCTCGCGGGGTTGATCCTGACGCCGTTCGCCCGCCGCGTCGCCTTCGCGCTGAGCATCGTCGACCGACCGGGCGACCTCAAGACCCAACACGAACCAGTCGCGTATCTCGGCGGTGTCGCCGTGTTTTTCGCCGCGCTGGCCGGGCCGCTCCTCACCGATCATGTCGCAGTGTTGCTCCCGATGGGTGCGGCCTTGGCCCTCGGACTCGCCGACGATCTCCGGCCGCTCGCCGTCCCCGTGCGAATCGTGGTCGAGATCGCAATCGCCGGTGCGGCGGCGCTCGCGGTTCCCGGTCCTCCGCTCGCCCGCATCGCGACCGCAGTCCTGGTCCTCGGTCTCCTCAATGCGGTGAACTTGCTGGACGGCCAAGACGGGCTCGCCGCCGGCGTAGGTGTGGTGATCTGCGTTGCGTTCGCAACGCTTGGCGGCGCGGCAACGCCCGTCGGGCTCGGGCTCGCGGGCGCACTCCTCGGGTTCCTGGTTCTCAATCGACCGCCGGCGCGGATCTACCTCGGCGACGCGGGCGCCTATCTCGTCGGCACGACCCTCGCGGTCCTCCCTGCCCTCACCCGCGATGGGTCGTCCCACTGGTCGATCTGGTGGGCGGTCCCACTCCTCGTCGCGGTACCCGTGGCCGACACCGCTATCGCGATTCTTCGCCGAGTCCGAGCCCACCGACCACTGCTGAGCGGCGATCGCAGCCACGTGTACGACCAACTCGTCGACCGCGGGATGAGCATCCGCCAGTCGACGCTCGTCTGTGTCGGAGTGCAGGTGCTCGCCGCCGCGGTGGGGTTGGGCGCGGCCCGTTCCGATCCCGTCGTCGCGCTCGGGATCACTCTCGGGACCGCGGCGGTCCTCGCCGCGATCGCGTGGCGCGCCGGTCTGCTCACTGTCGTCGGTGACGAGTAGTCGGGGTCGACCGAGGGCGAAGACGCTTGGAGACCCGCACCAACCCGCCGATCGCAATCGCGACCGGAATCGCCGGGAGCAACAACAAGAACGCAGTCCCACCGGTCTCCGCGAACCCGGCCACGCGTGATGCGTATCCGACCAACAAGAACTGCGCCCCGACGACGACGCACTCGAAGGCCCCGAGCCGCATCGAACGCGAGATCGCCGCGACGCGGCCCTTCGCCAATACGCGGCCAATCGGCTCCACGAGGAACAAGCCGAGTGACGCAACCGCGCCGACAATCGAACCCGGACGCCCTCGACCTTCGATCGCGGCCACCCACGCGAACAGCGCAACCGCCGCGCTGATCCCTCCCGCGCCCATACGACTAAGCCGCGCCGGCCACCCGGTGAACGCGAGCGGTACTGCGGCACCAATCAACGGTCGGACGCGTTCGGTGTCGGGCACCGTCCAATACAGACCGGCGACCGCGATCAGCCACAACACTGGCCCGAGGCCCAGCCGTGCGCAACGACGATCGAGATCCGCGGCCAGCGGACCGCCGACCACGGCCACGCCGATGACCAACCACCGTGACCAGGATGGTCCTGGAAGCTCCCGCGCGTAACCCACGAGGATTGCGCCCGGAAGTCCGAGGACCATGCCGATGATCTTCGGATTCGGCGTGCGCTCGGCCAGCTCACCCGCGACGAACAGCACGACGAGGCCCCAGACCAACTGGTGCGGGAGGACGTCGGCGCCCGCGTAGCCGAGCCACCCACCCAGCGTGACCAAGGACGCGAGCACCCACGCTGGACCAGTGAGACCGAGCGGAGCCTGCGACCGTCGGCGGAAACGGGCAAGAACCGCGCCGAACGCGAGGACGCCGGCGGTCAGCACCAGGCCGAAAAGGAACCCGTCGCGAAAGCCGGAGAAACCGATCAGCGTTTGGATCGGACTCACGCGGAACCCGAGTCAATCGCGTAGCTGGGTCCCACGACCTATCCCACCCGACATATCCCCGAAATTTGCCACGTTGGGTGAATCTTTCCCTTGCGTCAGATCACGAAATGCGGCCACAATGACGTCTTCATCCTGGGGCTGGGGGGCCGGTGCACGAAGCGAGGCGAGCGTACACGGGGCGTCGCAACCGGATCGGGTGTCACATCTGATGTCGGTTTCCGGAGTGTTGCGCGCGCCAGTGGAAAAACTGAGGGCGAGCAAGCGGCTGGCCCGAATGAGTGCCGACTGCCTGGTCTGGGTGGTCGCGCTGTACCTGGCCGCTCTGATGCGTCTCGATTTCAACGTCACCCGCGTTCACTCGTTCGACCTGGCCTTTCTCTTCATCCCCGCGATCGCGCTCCAAGCGGCAACCGGATACTGGACCGGCCTCTACCGGGGCTGGTGGATCAACGGCTCCTTCGAGGAAGTCGCCGCGCTCGCTCGATCCGTCGCGGTAACCACTCTCGCGCTGGTCGGCATCGACCTCGTCTTCCCCGGGAACCGCCCGGCGCCGATGAGTGCAGTGATCGGCGCGGGGATCATCGCCTTCGTCGGCATGGGCGGCGCGCGTTACGTCGCTCGCCAGGTCTTGGAGCAACAACGACGCTCACTCACTCACGACCGGGACCGGGCGATCATCTTCGGAGCCGGTGACGGTGGCGAACGCACCATCAGGGCAATGCTGTTCGATTCCGACAGCCCGTACGTTCCGGTCGCGTTGCTCGACGACGACCCGCGAAAGCGCAACCTGACGATTCGCGGGATCCGCGTGCTAGGCGACCGAAGCCACATCGCGTCGGTCGCCGAACGGTTCGGTGCCAAGACCTTGATCATGGCCGTCCCCACCGGCGACGGCGCCCTCGTGCGCGAACTCTCGCGTGATGCTCATGCCGTCGGGCTCGACGTGAGGGTCGTGCCGTCGGTGCGGGAGCTCCTCGGAGGCGAGGTTCGCGTGGGTGACCTCCGTGAACCGACGGAAGCCGACCTCCTCGGCCGCCACAAGGTCGAGACCGATCTGCAGAGTGTGTCGGACTACATCCGCGGCCGGACCGTCGTGGTGACAGGCGCGGGCGGGTCGATCGGCTCCGAACTGTGTCGGCAACTCTCGGCGTTTTCACCCGAACGACTTGTCATGATCGATCGCGACGAATCCGGGCTGCACGGAGTCCAGCTGTCGCTCGAAGGTCGCGCCCTCCTCGACTCGGACTCGCTCATCCTGTTGGACATCAGGGACCGCACTCGTGTGGCGCGGCTCTTCGCGGAGATCCAGCCGGATGTCGTCTTCCACGCGGCCGCGCTCAAGCATCTCCCGCTCCTGCAGTCCCATCCGTCCGAGGCATTGAAGAGCAACGTCTGGGGCACGCTGAGCGTGTTGGACGCATCCGCGGGCGCCGGCGTGTCGCACTTCGTCAACATCTCCACCGACAAAGCCGCGAACGCAGCCAGCGTCTTGGGCTACTCGAAGCGCATTGCGGAGGCCTTGACGTCGTCGTTCGGTCAACGTCATTCCGGCCGCTATCTGAGTGTGCGCTTCGGCAATGTGCTCGGGAGTCGCGGTTCCGTGCTCACCGCTTTCCGCTCCCAGCTCGATCACGGCGGTCCGCTGACCGTGACGCATCCCGAGGTAACTCGCTACTTCATGACGATCGAAGAGGCCGTGCAGCTCGTGATCCAGGCCGGTGCGATCGGCGGCGACGGTCACGCGCTCGTGCTCGATATGGGTGAGCCGGTCAAGATCTACGACGTCGCCCGTCAACTCGCCAGCGCGCGGCGCGAAGACATCGCCATCGAGTTCACCGGCCTCCGCCCCGGCGAGAAGCTGCACGAGGATCTCTTCTGCTCGGCGGAAACACCAACGCGGAGCGCGCACGAGTTGATCCGCTACGTCGAGGTCCCCACGCTCGATCCCGATCGCGTGCGCGACCTCGACCCCACCGGAACCCACGCCGAGGTCATGGAGATCTTCACCACACTCGTGCGCGACATCGACGGCCGCACCGTGTCCGTCGCCTCGTGCACACTCGACGTCGATCTCGTGAAGGCGGAGCTCGAAGGGAACGCGGCAGGGATCTAGCTATCCCGGAAGCGTCAAGACCTCGGGACCGTCATCGGTCACAGCAATGGTGTGCTCGAAGTGCGCGGCACGGCCGCCATCCACGGTCACCACGGTCCAACCGTCATCGAGCACCGCGGTTTCGGGTGAGCCGATCGTGACCATCGGCTCGATCGCCACGACGAGTCCCGATCGGATTCGATGCCGCCGACCGCGCCCGGTCCGGTAGTTCGGCACTTCCGGCGCCTCGTGCATCGCCGTGCCGATACCGTGCCCGACGTATTCACGCACCATCGCCAACCCGGCATCCATCGCCACCCGCTCCGCCGCGCCGCCTACATCGGCGAGCGTCCCACCGACGCGGAGTGCTTCGATCGCACTCGCCAGTGATGCGCGGGTGACTTCGATCAACTGGGCCGACTCGTCGTCGATCTCGTCCACCGGGACCGTGATCGCCGCGTCGGCGTGCCAGCCGTCGATGATCGCTCCACAATCCAGGGAGATCACATCCCCCGCGCACAGCACGGTGTCGTCTGGAATCCCGTGCACCACAACCGAGTTCGGCGAGGTACAGATCACGGCGGGAAAGCCGTGGTACCCGAGAAAGTTCGACTCCGCGTTTCGCCGCGTCAGCACCTCTCGCGCCACGCGATCGATTTCTCTCGTCGTTACCCCGGGACGCACCGCGCGACTGCACTCCTCGTGCATCTCCGCCACCACCCGCCCGGCCCGCGCCATCGTTCGGATTTCGTCCGGCGCTTTGCGCAATCCCACGGTGGCGTCAGTCCGAGAACCGATGGGCGACGGCGTCGAGCATCGCCGCGTGCACCTCGTCCTCGGTACCAAGACCGTCGATGGTGACGAGGACTGAGCGTTGCCGGTAGAAGTCGACGAGCGGCTTGGTTTCCGTTTCGTACAACTCCAAGCGACGCCGGATCGACTCCTCGGTATCGTCCTCGCGCCCGCGCGACCGCATGCGCTCGACCACCACATCGGTGGGCACGTCGAGGTCGATGACGATGTCGATCGGGTGTTGGCCCAAGATTCGATCCAGTTCCAGCGCCTGTTGCTCGGTGCGTGGAAAACCGTCGAGCACGAATCCCGGGGTGACCTCACGCGGATTCTGAAACCGCTCTGCCACGACTGCGACCACCAGGTCGTCGGGGACCAACTCGCCGCGGTCCATGAAGGCCTTGGCTTCGAGTCCGACTTTCACTCCTGCCGACGCCGAGTCCCGAAACATCTGTCCGGTCGACAGGTGCTGCATGGAAAAGTGTTCCGCGAGCCGTTCGCCCTGCGTTCCCTTCCCCGAGCCCTGCTTGCCGAGCAGGACCATACGCGGTCCGCGTTGTGCGCTCATCGAGACCTCAGGAGAGGAAGCCCTCGTAGTTGCGCATCATCAACTGGCTGTCGATCTGTTTCATCGTCTCGAGGGCGACGCCCACCGTGATCAACAACGCGGTACCACCGAACGGGAACTGGGTGATGTGCCACAGCTTGAGCACCATGAGCGGCACCAAAGCTATGACCATGAGGAAGATCGACCCGGGGAGCGTGATGCGGTTCAATACCTTCGCGAGGTACTTCTCCGTCGGGGGTCCCGGGCGGATACCCGGGATGAAACCGCCCTGCTTGCGGATGATGTCGGCCTGCTGTTGCGGGTTGAATGCGATCGCGGTGTAGAAGTAGGCGAAGAAGAGAATCATGAGCGCGTACAGCGCCATGTACGTCCAACTATCGCCACGCACGAGGTTCTTGTTGGCGAAATCCTGGAGCCACGTCCAGTTCGACGCCGTCGCGATGAGTGCGGGAAACGCGAGGATCGAGCTGGCGAAAATCACTGGGATCACACCCGACTGGTTGACCTTCAGCGGGATGTAGGTGCTCTGGCCACCGTACATGCGGCGGCCCACCACGCGTTTCGCGAACTGTACGGGTATTCGTCGTTGACCCGACTCGACGTAGACGATCCCAGTGATCATCCCGATTCCGATCAGGATGATGACCCAACCCTTGAACTGCCCGCCCTGAGCGAAGACGAGACCACCCTGGGACGGCAGCCGCGAGACGACCGATGCGAAGATCAGGATCGACATCCCGTTGCCGATCCCTCGCTGGGTGATGAGTTCGCCGAGCCACATCACGAGCGCGGTTCCCGCCACCCACGTCATCACGATCAGCGCGGCGCGGTACGCGTTGTAGTTCGGGATCATGTCGTGGCCTTGGAACCCGGCGGTTCCCAAGAGACCTTGCTTGCCCTCGTGAAGGGCGATGACGAGACCGGACGACTGGACCAGCGCGAGACCGACGGTCACGTAGCGGGTCCATTGCGTGATCTTCTTCTGCCCGGACTGGCCCTCTTGCTGCCACTGCTCCAGCTTCGGGATCACGACCCCGAGCAACTGCATGATGATCGAAGCGGTGATGTACGGCATGATCCCGAGAAAGAAGATCGAGACGCTCGTGATCGCGCCGCCCGAGAACAGGTCGAGGAACCCAACGACGCCGGAGTTCGTGGACTGGTGTTGCAGGTTCTTGATCTGGGCGAAGTCGACGTAGGGAACCGGAACGTGGGTGCCAAGTCGGTACACGAGCACGATGAAGATCGTGAACAGGATCTTGTTGCGCAGGTCGGGCACCCGGAACATGTTCCGCAGACGGGACAGCATGGGCGGTGCGACCTCCTCAAACGGCGTTCGGACCCGGAACGGGTCAGGTTATCGGTTGGTGAGCGCGTTGCCCTTTGCGGGCGGTCGCCGGTCACCCCACGGCGCCGGAACGGTCTCCACCGTGCCTCCGGCCGCTTCGATTGCCGACTTCGCCGAACCGGAGAAGCCGTGCGCCTTGACCGTGAGCGACTTGGTGAGTTCGCCCCGTCCCAACACCTTCACGAGGCCCCGCTTGGCGACGAGACCGCGGGCCCGCAGCGTCGCCGGCGAGACCTCGGTTCCCGCGTCGAACGTCTCGAGCGTGTCCAGATTGACCACGTGATACTCGACGCGGAACGGGTTGTTGAAACCCTTCGCCTTCGGAGTCCGACGGTGCAGCGGAGTCTGGCCGCCTTCGAAGCCCGGCTTGATCGACCCGCGCGCGCGCTGGCCCTTGGTACCACGCCCGGCGGTCTTGCCACCCTTGCCACCGATTCCGCGCGCGACCCGCTGCTTCTTCTTGTGTGAGCCGGCCGCCGGCTTCAGATCGTGAATCTTCATGAGGAGACTTCCTCCACTTTGACCAGGTGCGGCACCTTGTTGAGCATGCCGCGAATGATCGGGTTGTCGTCGTGCTCGCGACTCTGGCTGATCCCGCGCAAGCCGAGCGCGCGCAACGTGCCGCGCTGCTTGGGCTTGATTCCGATCGACGATCGGACCTGGGTGACCTTCAGCTTCATCACGCGACCTCGGTGATCTCGGTCTTCTTGGCGTTGCGCTCGCGGTACGCGCGCAACATGCCGACGGTGCTGACCTCTTCGGGCGACTTCCCGCGCATCTTCGCGATCTCGTCCGGGTTCCGGAGGCCTTGCAGGCCCGCGATCGTCGCGCGGGAGACGTTGATCGCATTCGACGACCCGAGCGATTTCGCCAACACGTCGTGCACACCCGCCGCTTCGAGAATGGCTCGCGCCGCGCCGCCGGCGATGACGCCGGTACCGGGAGCAGCGGGCTTCAGCAGTACCCGGGCCGAGTCATGGCGACCCACGATCTCGTGGGTGATCGTCGACCCCGCCAGTGCGACCGCGAAGAGATTCTTCTTGGCTTCTTCCATTCCCTTTTGGATCGCGGCCGGCACTTCCTTCGCCTTGCCGTATCCGAGGCCGACGTTGCCGTTGCCGTCGCCAACGACCACCAGCGCGGTGAAGGAGAACCGCCGACCGCCCTTGACAACCTTGGCCACGCGATTGATCGCGATGACCCGCTCTTCGTATTGATCGGCCACTAGAACTCCAGTCCTGCGCTGCGGGCGCCGTCGGCAACTGCCGCGACACGCCCGTGGTACTTGAATCCACCGCGGTCGAAGACCACGGTGTTCACGCCGGCGGTCTTCGCTCGATCAGCCAGGCGTTCCCCTACGGCGCGCGCGGCAGTCACGGTACCGGTGCCATCACCGCGTACCGACGCTTCCATCGTCGACGCGCTGGCCACGGTATGACCGGTGACATCGTCGATGACCTGTGCATAGATGTGCTTGTTGGAACGGAATACCGCCAACCGTGGACGCGCCGCGGTGCCACGCACCTTCTTGCGCACCCGGAGGTGGCGACGCCGACGGCTGTCGTTCGTCTTTACGCGCATGGTCCCTACTTCGCAGACTTCCCGGCTTTGCGCACCACGCGCTCGCCGGCGTATCGAATGCCCTTGCCCTTGTACGGCTCGGGCTTACGGATCTTGCGGATGTCGGCCGCGACCTGGCCAACGAGTTGCTTGTCGATGCCGGACACGATGATGCGGTTCGGTGTCGGTACCTCGAACGTCACTCCATCGGGCGCGACGACGGGCACTGAATGCGAGAAACCGACCTGCAACTCGATCTTCGCGGGGCCCTGAGCCGCCGCGCGGTACCCAACGCCAACGATCTCGAGCTCCTTGGAGAATCCCTCGGACACACCCACCACCATGTTGGCCACGAGCGACCGCGTCATCCCGTGCAGCGCTCGGTGGCGACGCTCGTCGTCCGGCCGAGTCACGAGCAGCGTGTCGCCGTCCTGATTCACCACGATGTCGTCAGGGGTATCCCACGCGAGCTGACCCTTCGGTCCTTTGACCGAGAGGTGCGTGCCGCTGATCGAGATCTCGACACCCGACGGTACCGAGATGGGAGCCTTACCGATGCGAGACATATCTCACCAGACCTGACACAGGACTTCGCCGCCCACTCGACGCTTGCGCGCCTCGCGGTCGGTCAGCAGACCCTGGTTGGTGGAGAGCACCGAGATTCCCATACCACCGAGCACGCGCGGTACGCGGTTCGCGGCCATGTAGACGCGCAGTCCGGGCTTGGACACGCGCTTGATGCCCGAGATGGTGCGCTTGCGCTCCGGGGTGTACTTCATCGTGATCGTGAGCTTGTTGCCGGGACGCGCGGCATCGTCGGCAACTTCGAAGCCTTCGATGTATCCCTCGCTGAGAAGGATCGCCGCGAGTGCTTCCTTCAACTTCGACGAAGGCATCGTGGTGAGATCGTGCATCGCGATGTTCGCGTTGCGGATCCGCGTGAGCATGTCCGCGATCGGGTCGGTCATCGTCATTGGATCACCCCCCTACCACGAAGCCTTGGTGACGCCGGGAACCTCGCCCGCGTGCGTGAGCTCGCGGAGACAGATCCGGCACAGGCCGAACTTGCGGTACACCGAACGCGGTCGGCCACACCGACGGCACCGCGTGTAACCGCGGACCTTGAACTTCGGTGTGGCTTGCTGCTTGTTGACAAGTGCTTTCTTGGCCATGCCTTACCCCTGTGCCTCGCGGCGGAATGGGAACCCGAGCGCACGGAGG
>JANYLF010000323.1 GCA_025357995.1 Acidimicrobiia bacterium
CGTTGACGGGTGGGGGATCGACGCGTGTTACTCCGGGACGCAGAAATGTCTCGGAGTTCCTCCGGGTCTTTCGCCGGTCACGTTCTCTCCGCGCGCGGTCGAACGCGTCACCAGTCGGAGTATTCCCGTCCAGTCGTGGTATCTCGACCTTGGATTGATCGGCGACTACGTAGGCACCGCGCGGAAGTACCACCACACCGCGCCCACCGGCATGATCGTGGCGCTCCACGCGGGGCTCGGCGCGGTACTCGATGAAGGTCTCGACGCGGTGTGGACGCGCCACCGCGACGTCGGTACCTCGTTGCAATCTGCGCTTGTCGAGCGCGGATTCTCATTGATTGCGCCGGATGGTGCTCGGCTCCCGCAGCTGACGTCGGCGCGGTTGCCCGAGGGTGTCGACGAAGCCACGCTCCGCAAGCGACTCCTCGCCGAGTACAGCATCGAGGTAGGCGGTGGGCTCGGCGCGTTCGCGGGAACGGCGTGGCGCATCGGACTCATGGGTCACACCGCGCGGCCGCGGTCGGTGACGGCACTCCTCGGCGCGCTCGACGCTATGCAGGGGGTTCGGGGAGTTTGAGGAACGACGCGCGGTAGTAGCGGAGCTCCTCGATGGACTCGCGGATGTCGTCGAGCGCGCGATGGGTCGACTTCTTCGCCGGTTGAGCCTTGAGGACGGCCGGGTTCCACCGACGAGCGAGTTCCTTGAGTGAGCTCACGTCGATGCTGCGATAGTGCAGGTACTGGTCGACCTTCGGAAGATATCGGTCGAGGAAGCGACGGTCGACGCCGATCGAGTTCCCGCACAGCGGTGCGCTGTTCTCCGCGACCCGGGCCTGCAGATACTCGAGCACCTGCGCACCGGCGTCGGCCAGCGACAACGTCGAAGCCTGGATCTGGGGGAGCAGACCCGATTTGGTGTGCATGCCCACCACGAAGTCGTCCATGCGGGCGAGTTCCTCGGGGGTTGCGTGGACGACGAGATCGATGCCGTCGTCGATCACGTCGAGCTCAGCGTTGGTGATGAGGATCGCGATCTCCACGATCGTGTGATTCGTGGTGTCGAGGCCCGTCATCTCCAGGTCGAGCCAGGCCAGCCGATCGGGGGGCGCGGTGGCTTCAGCCGTGGGGGGCTCGCTGGGAGTCTCCTCGCTCATGCATTTCCCCTCTTGGCCCTACGGGCCGGGCCGGTAGGGCCCCGCTCGGCGAGCGCGGGCCAGGCAGTGCGGTCGTACGCCTCGCTCATGTCAGGCACCCTACGCGCGGGGCGCCGGTATCCTGCGCCGGTGCCTGATCATCACGCGGCGGCCTGGTATCCCACTCCGGAGCTGCTCACCGACAGCAACGTCGGCCGGTTCATGACGGCGCACGGGTGCACCGACTTCGAGGCGCTGCGACAACGGTCGATCGACGAGCCCGAATGGTTCTGGAACGCGTTCATCGAGTTCGTCGGATTGCCGTTCACCACGCCGTACACCGCAGTCGTCGACGAGTCGCGCGGCATCGAGTGGGCCACTTGGTTCACCGACGGTCGGCTCAACGTTGCGGCCGTGTGCGTGGACCGCTGGGCCGACGACCCGACGCGACGAGACGTGCCCGCGATCCTCTGGGAGGGCGAGGACGGCGAGCCCCGATCGGTGACCTACGCCGAGTTGCGGGTCATGACCGACGCGATCGCGGGCGGTCTGGCCGCGCGTGGCGTGGGCGAGGGCGACGCCGTGGGTGTGTTCCTACCGATGCTGCCCGAGACCGTCGCCACGGTCATGGCCGTCGCGAAGCTCGGCGCGATCTTCTTGCCGATCTTCTCCGGATACGGGGCCGAGGCGGTGGCCGTGCGTCTCGAACAAGGCGATGCCACAGCGCTCGTCACTGCCGACGGCACGACGCGTCGCGGCAAGGTCATTCCGATGAAGGAGACCGCGGACGCCGCGGTCGCGATGGTGCCGAGCGTACAGACGGTGGTGGTCGTTGCGCGCCTCGGAGGTGATGTAGCGATGACCGCAGGGCGTGACCTCACGCTCGCGGAGTGTTGTGCGCTTGCGCCGACCCGGCGGTACGACACACCGCCGTTCGACGCCGAGCATCCACTCTTCGTGGCGTACACGAGTGGCACCACCGGCAAGCCCAAGGGTGTGGTGCACGTGCACGGCGGGTTCGTCGTGAAGATCGCCGCAGAGGTGGGGCTGCAGGCCGATTGTCGATCGTTCGCAACCGGTGGTGATCGTGACGACGTGTTGTTCTGGCTCACGGACCTCGGTTGGATCATGGGTCCGTGGCAGATATTCGGCACGCTCGCGATGGGCGCGACGATGTTTTGCTACGACGGCGCGCCGGACTATCCCGGGCCGGATCGGCTCTGGAGCATGGTCGAACGGCATCGGATCACGATCCTCGGCGTGTCGCCCACGTTGATCCGCGCGCTCATGGCCAAGGGCGACGATCCGGTGCGCGCGCACGACCTCTCGTCGTTACGCGTGCTGGGTTCCACCGGCGAGCCGTGGAACGAAGGCCCGTGGTGGTGGTACTTCAACGAGGTCGGTGGTGGTCGGTGCCCCGTGATCAACGTGAGCGGTGGCACCGAGGTCGGCTGCTTCCTCGCACCGCACGTGGTGGAGCCGATTGCACCGTGTTCGCTCGGGGGTCCCGCGCTTGGGTGCGCCGTCGACGTCGTGGACGACGATTGCCAACCGGTGCGCGGCGTGGTGGGCGAACTCGTGTGTCGCAAGCCGTGGCCCGCGATGACGCGTGGCATGTGGAAGGAACCGGAGCGCTACCTCGAAACGTATTGGTCGCGCTGGCCCGGAGTGTGGTGGCACGGCGATTGGGCGTCGATCGACGCCGACGGTCAGTGGTTCTTGCACGGTCGCTCGGACGACACGATCAAACTCGCGGGCAAGCGGCTCGGTCCGGCCGAGGTCGAGACCGCGCTCGTGGAACACCCCGATGTGGTCGAGGCCGCCGCGATCGGCATTCCCGACGAGCTGAAGGGCGAAACGCTCGCGTGTTTCGTGGTGCTCGCGCCCGGCACCCACGAGACCGACGCGTTGCGCGCCGATCTGCGCGAGCGGGTAGGCGACGCGTTGGGGAAGTCGTTCCTGCCGTCGGCCGTGTGGTTCACGTCCGCGTTGCCCAAGACGCGCAGCAACAAGATCATGCGTCGCACGATTCGTGCGGTCACGCTCGGTCAGGATCCGGGCGACGTGTCGGGTCTCGAAGATACGGCTGCGCTCGACGCGATCGGTGAGGCGCGATGAGACGTCACGATGGCCCGCGGTTGATCGGGGCGCGAGTGCTGCTGCGGCCGTTGCGCGCCCAGGACTTTGACGCGTGGAGCGAGGTGCGCCAGGCGAATCGCACGTGGCTCGAGCCGTGGGAGCCGCGGCCAGAACCCGGCGCACCGGATCCCGTCGCGGACGTCGACGCGTTCCGCGGGCGCTGCTCGGCCTGGGATCGTCAACGCCAATTCGATTCCGCCTACGGCTTCGGGCTGTTCCTGTGCGACCACGAGGAGTTCGTGGGCGAGGTGAGCTTGGGTTCGGTGCAGCGCGGTCCGTTCCAGTCGGCGTCGATCGGATACTGGATTGACGAGCGCCGCGCCGGCCGCGGGTACGTGCCCGAAGGCGTGGCGTTGATGTTGCGTTACGGGTTCGAGGAGCTCCACTTGCACCGCATGGAGGCCGCGATCGTTCCTCGCAACGCGCCCAGCCGACGGGTCGCGGAGAAGCTCGGCCTGCGCGTGGAAGGCACGTCGCTCGGCTTCCTCCAGATCGACGGCATCTACGAAGACCATGTTCGCTACGCCATGACCACCGAAGAGTGGGCGGCTCGGCGCACCGAGATCGAATCCCTCACCGCCCGCCGCGGGTAGATGCGGAGAGCCCTACCTCGGGCCGAGGATTTGGAATGAGTTGATGAGGCGGTGGAAGGCCTTCGCATCGTTGGTCGGAGTCTTCGCCACCACGGTGTAGAGCCGATCCTTCAACAACTCGATGCGGGCGTGCCAGAAGCTGTTGCCCTTCTGGTACTCGACCTCCTTCACCGCGACGTCGAGAATCGGAATGGGTTCCGATTGCTTCACGATCGACGCGCCGGCACCTGCCGCGAGCTGACCGGCCACCTGATTGAGCGACGATTTGTAGGACGCCAGCGCAGTATCGGGCTCGGGCGTTTTTGTCACGGTGAAGGAGTACTCGGAGCTCGGCTCGCTCGTGACCGTCACGGTGGTGCCATCCGGGCCCGGTTGCGCGCTGCGATGCCATTGCGTGGGCATGGTGACCCGGAACTGGTCGTTCGGGTCCTCGAACACCACGCCGCCGTTGTTGTTCACGTAGCGCGAGATCGTCCCGCCGGCCGACGGGTTGATCCACCGGGTCCACACCCAACTCACCACGAGGAACACCACGATGGCCAGCCCGATCCAAGCGATCGTGGTTCCGATCGGGTTCGGTTTCCGACTCTCCACCACGATGGCTTCGAGCGGTTCGGCGGGTTCGTCGGTGATCACCGTGGGTGAGCGTAACCGTGAGGCGCGGAGAATCGCGGGCTGATCATCGACCCGACGGCGCGGCGCCGAATCCGGACCGCAACGACCAGATCTGGTGCCCCAGCTCGAACCGCATCCCCGCATCGTGGCTGGTCAGCGTGGGTGTGTGGCGCAGCGTTGCTTTGGTGCGGATCGCGAGTTCGCGCGGTACCACGGCGGCGCGCGCCGCGAACGCGATCGCGTGTTCGCGCAGCGCGTCGTCGTCCACGCACTCCCACGCGAGGCCCACCTCGGCGGCGCGTCGGCCGTCGAGCCGCGTGCCGAAGAGATCCATCGCCGCGGCCGCTTGCGGCCCCACCGCGCGGTCGAGCAACCACGTGTGACCACCGCCGGGATGAATGCCGATGCGTAGGAAGCGGGCGTCGAAGATCGCGCTCGTTCCCGCGATTCGTACGTCGCACGCGAGCGCGAGGTTGCACCCGGCTCCCACCGCGGGACCGTTGACCGCGGCCACGGTCGGTAACGGCGATTCGAGAATGCGCAGGAACCCCGCGTAGATGTCTCTCACGTCGGCCGGTTCCTCCGTGCCGTCGGCCATCGCCGCGAGGGCTTTCACGTCGGCGCCGGAGCAGAATGCCGGAGCGGCGCCGGTCACCACCACCGCGCCCACCTCGGGGTCGGCGTCGATCGCGTCCATCGCGGCCACGATCTCCGCCACCAATGGCGCGGTCATCGCGTTGCGGCGCTCCGGGTCGTCGAGGGTGAGGACCGCCACGCGGTCGACGTGTTCCACGTGCAGCGGCATGGTCAGTCCCGTTCGCGCACGACGGCAGGGGAGTGACGGAAGAACGTCTCCACGTCTCGCTCGTACCGGTACGACGGACTGTTGCTCCCGACTGCGCCTTCGAGCCGCAGGCTCCGGGCGAACGCGTTGATCGTGCCGGCGGTGGAGTAGCCGTAGCGAAACCCGGTGCGCTTGAACGGGCTGTTGTCGACGGCGCGGCCGTAGCGCAGCAGGCTCAACACCTCGGGTGGGAGATCGAGAATCCGCGCGATGCGCAACGGTTCTGCGGCCCACTGAGTGAACACTGGCGGCAGCGGCACGCGCCGCCGGCCGACGATTGCGCACACTTCGCTCCACGGCACCGAGCCATCGCCCGCCACGTTGAAGATGCCGGGTACGTCGTTGCGCGTTGCAAAGACCAAGGCGCCGGTCACGTCGCTCTCATGGGTGAACTGCAGACGCGGATCGAAGCCGAGGATCTCCGGCGCGGCAGGGAGGCGCAGGGCTTTGGAGAACGGCGTGGTGACGTCGTCCCCCAACACGTTGCTGAACCGCAGCTTCGTGACGGTCACGTGCGGGTTGTCGATCGCAAAGTCGCGGACGAACGACGCGGCCTCCAACAACGACCGCTCCACTCGCGTGCGCGGCGGGCGCGTTCGGGGCATCGACTCGCGGAAGAAGTACGGATCCTTGAAGTTGGCGCCGTAGGTGAGGGTGGAACTCTTCACGATCACCTTGCGCACGGGACTCCCCGCGGTGCCCGCGGCCGCGAGTAGGTTCATGGTGCCAATCACGTTGATCTCGTGCAGCGAGCGGCCGGGGAGCTCGGTGGAGTCCACAATCAGGTGGGTGTGCAGGATCGTGTCGACCTGCGTGGCGCGCACGATGCGGTCGAGGATCGAATAGTTGGAATCGGCCTTCACGAACTCGGTGCGTTCGAGCGGCAGGCGGGGCTCTTGGGTGTCGAGCCCGACGATCATCTCCACCTCGGGTAGCGCCTCGAGCTGTTGCGCGAGATGACTCCCCCAGAACGTGCCGAGACCGGTGACCAGGATGCGCATGCTCTACCCGAACCACACGCTGCGACGCGTGCGCAGCATGTCGTAGAGGGCGTCTTGGATCGTGTCGCGGATGCGATCGGACTCGGCCATCACCTGCGCGCGCGGGTACCGCTCTTGGTCGGCAGTGACACCGAAGTGCACGGGTGGTAGCACGCGGATGCGGAACTTGGCCGGGAAGTACATGCCCGCGCCGAGCGGCCCGAACGCGAGCATGTTCGCGGTCACGGGGAAGTACGGAAGGTTGGTGAGCGCGGCCAGTCTGCGGCTCTTGAAGAGGATCGGCATGGCTTCTTCGTTGCCGACGACCGCGATCGGGATGACGGGGACGCCGGAACGCATTGCGATCTCGACGAACCCGGCGCGGCCGAAGCGATGCAGTTTGTAACGGTCGCGGTAGGTCTTGCCGGTACCCTTCGTGCCCTCCGGGAAGACGAGCACGAGTTGACGGTCGTCCTTGAGGAGGCGGTACGCGTTGTCGGGATGCGCAGCCACACCACCGAGGCGCGACCACATCGTGCCGACGAAGGGAATCGCACGAAACAGGTTCTCCGCGAGGCCGTAGACGGGTCGATGCAACTCGGTCTCGATACCGTGCATGATCGCCGGCGCGTCGGCAGGAATCGCGCCGGCATGGTTCGCTACGAGCAGCGCGCCCCCGTCGGTCGGGATGTGTTCGAGGCCTTCCCAAACGGTTCGGAACCAGTACCGATACATCGGGTCGTAGATACGACGCGCGATCTCGCGCATGTGTTCGCTGCGACCGTACGCATCCACGTCGCCGCGGCGGATCTCGGACTCGCCGGGTTCGAGGTCGAGCCGAACCGGTTTCGGTCGGGGAACGAGCGCGACGCTGCGCGTGGCAGCCTCGATGCTCTCGGTGATGTCGATGACGGGATCGGCCGCGATGGTTTCCCGTTGGGATTCCGGCTCGGATTCGGGCGGGTCGATCACGGGGACTCCGGCGCGCGCGGCGGTCTCGTCGAGCGATGCTGACACAGGTGAAGGAAACCGCGTTCCGTGCTGCATTGCAACTCGTGCCTATCTCGGCGCCGTCGCGCCGGTGACGGCCCACCGGTCGGTGCGGAACCGGAGGTACAAACCACCCCAACGCGCCACGATCCAGAGGGAGAACGCGGCCCACAACCACACGAGGGTCACGTCGGTCGTGCCGAGGAAGCCGACCGCGACGCCGTAGATCGCCGAGGCGCCGACCATGGCCAGGGCGAGGAACCGCGCGTCGCCGGCGCCGATCAGGATGCCGTCGAAGATGAAGACCGCGGCCGCCACCGGTTGGAGGGCCGCGACGAACCAGAGAATCTGCTCGGTCTGCGCGCGCACGTGGGCGTCGTTGGTGAAGGGAACCGCGAGCCATGGACGGGTGATGGCGATCACGCTGCCGAGGACCAAACCTGCGCCCACACCGAGCTCGAGCATGCGGCGCGACACCTTCCGGGCCGTGACGGCGTCGCCCGCGCCAAGGTATCTCCCCACCAGGGCTTGGCCCGCGATGGCGATGGCGTCGAGGGCGAGCGCGAGGAACGTCCAAATCTGAAACGCCACCTGATGTGCCGCGAGTGCGACGTTGGAGATGCGCGCCGCCACGGCCGTGGTCACGAGGAGCGCGGCGAGGAGCGATCCGGTGCGCACGATGAGCTGACTGCCTACCACCGCGGCGGCGCGTACTCCCTTGGCGCGTGGCCGGAGGGATGCGTTGGCGCGGGTTGCTCGGCGGGTGACGACGATCAGGAAGACGGTCGCGGCCGCGATCTGCGCGCAGACGGTTCCCCACGCGGAGCCGGCGATTCCCGCGCCGAGCGCGTACACGAAGAACAGTTCGAGCGCGAGGTTGAACACATTGGCGCCGACCGCGACGTACAAGGTGGTACGTGTGTCCTGTACGCCACGCAGGTAGCCCGCGCTCGCGAGCGCCACGAGCATAAATGGCGCACCGAGCAACGAGAGCCGCAAGTACTCGGTCGCGTACGGGCGTACTGCGTGCGACGCGCCCATCGCGCGCACGATAAATGGAACTGCCGCGAGGCCGATCGCGGTGAGCGCGATGCCGAGAGCGGCGGCGAGCCATAGTCCGTCGACGCCGTGCTCGGCCGCGGCGCGATGGTTCTGGGCACCCACGTGGCGCGCAACCGTCCCGGTGGTGGTGTAGGCGAGGAAGTTGAAGATCCCGAAGGCCGCGGTGAGCACGATCGCGGCGATCGCGATGCCGCCCAGTTGGTGGGTACCGAGATGACCGACGATCGCGGTATCGGCAAGGAGGTACAGCGGCTCCGCGATGAGCGCCCCGAAAGCGGGAAGGGCCAGGCGGACGATCTCCCGATCGTGCGGACTCCGCACGACAACGCCGGCTCCCCTCACGCCTCACTCTCTCACTCGGTACACGAATTGTCCTCGGCTTTGCGGCGTGAGGGCGACCTGAAGCGGAAGCGAACGTCTTCCACGCCCGAGCCGGAGCCTGCGGAGGCGAGCAGCCCGGGAGGCGTCCCGTTGCGCGCCGTCGTTATAGGACAGTGCAGTTCTGGGTGAAGCCGGACGGGCAATGAGGAAGCCGGACGGGCCAGGGGGTCGTGTCGCACCCTCGTGCGATGCTGCGGAGGTGGACGGAGTGGGTGCGACCAGCTTTGCGACAATGGCTCGTTTCCTCGCGGCCGAGGGCCGTGCGGCGGGCCTGAACGTGCCCGCCTTCCGTAGCCCGCCGCGGGTAGCGGGGGTGGCCCGCACGATTCGGAGGATGGGCGACGGCGCGGTCGTGTCGATCCAGATTCGTGGTCGATCGGTCGATCAGGTGGCGGACGACATGATCGAAGGCATCGTGATCGCCAACCGTCTGGAACCGACGGTCGCGGCTCCGATGCGTGAACGCCTCCGAGCGTCCGTGGCACCGGTCGACATCGACCTGACCGCCGTGGAGGAGGGCGCGGCCGACCCGCCCCGGACCCGTAACCTGGCGGCGCACGCCCGGATGGCGGAACGGCAGACGCAGGCGGCTTAAACCCGCCGGCTCCGTAATGGAGCGTGAGAGTTCGAATCTCTCTCCGGGCACTCTGACCAGCATATATAGAAAGCCTCCAGCCAGATCCTGGGAGCGTTGAGGCGGCCGAAGGCGGATTTGCTAACGCTTTGCTAACGTGCTCCAGATGCGGGGTCACGTTCACAAGCGCGGAAAGACCTGGACCTACGTCCTGGATACGGGCCGAGACGCGGCTACCGGCATCCGGCATCAGCGCACCAAAGGTGGCTTTCGCACCCGCAAGGCAGCGGAGGACGCAATGTCGATCGCGTTGACCGCGATGAACGATGGCACCTACATCTCGCCCGACCCACAGACGGTCGCCGAATGGATCGACCGCTGGCTCCCGGCGATGGAGCCGAAGGTTCGACCCTCGACGTTTCGTGACTACAAGATGGGTCTGACCCGTGTGAAGGACCGTCTCGGGACGAAGCGGCTCCAAGATCTTCGGCCCCTCGACGTTGAGGACTTCTACACGTCGCTGTTGAAGACCGGTCACCGGTTCGGCGGTGGACTCTCGCCGAAGTCGGTCCGCAATGTTCACATCGCATTGCGCCGCTCGCTCGCCGACGCCGAGCGATACGGCGTTGTTCCGCGCAACGTCGCCGCGCTGGTGAAGCCACCGTCGGTGACTCGGCCGGAGTTGACGACGTGGACCGCCGATGATGTCCGGACCTTTCTCGCG
>JANYLF010000023.1 GCA_025357995.1 Acidimicrobiia bacterium
GAATCCGACGGCCGAGTAGAACCGCACGGCCGCGGCCATGTCGGCCGTCGCCAGGGTGATGGCACTCAGAGATTCGATCGGTTCCATACGTCCTCGCCGCCGCAGTCCCGAGACCGTACGCGGCCAACGAGCGCGTGCGACAGAATGAGCCCCACCACGAGCGACACGAGGAGCAACGCGGATGGCCACCACCTTCACCCGTATGGACGAATCGACCGCCGAACAGTGGGCGACCATCGGTCGCGAGACCATGAGGAATCAACCGCGAGTCGCCGACGAAGTGCTCTCCATGCTCGCCCGCCTCGAAACCATCACCGACGGCTTCGCCACCAACCAGTTGGTGCACAGCCTCCAGACCGCCACGCTCGCCGAACAGGCCGGTGCGGACCAGGAGATGATCGTCGCGAGTCTGTGCCACGACATCGGGAAGGTGGTAAGTGTGTTCGGTCATCCCGATATCGCCGCCGCGATTCTGCGGCCCTACGTGCGCGACGACGTGTACCAAGTGATCCGCGTGCACCAAGATTTCCAGGGCCGGCACTACTACGCGCACTTCGGCCGAGACACGAACCTGCGCGAAAACCACCGAGGGCAATCCTGGTACGCGCTCGCCGAACAGTTCGCCGACGAGTGGGATCAGGTCGCCTTCGATCCCGACGCGCACTACGAGCCCCTCGAACACTTCGCGCCGATGGTGCGCGCCATCTTCGCCAAGCCCAGGAATTAGTGGTGGTGTAATCCCAAGACCGCGTGCGGGAGCATCTGGTGGGAGTGGTCGAGCCAATCGCCGCTCGAAACGCGGCTGCGCTCGATGAGCTCGTCGGTGTGGGAGAAGTCGACCGGTGAGACGTCGAGCGGACACAACGGTGGGAGCACGGTGAGGTCGACCTCGGTCTCGAAGCGCTTCACGTCGCGCGCCAGACCCTGCGCGAGCATCAGAGTGAGTGCCTGGAGCGCGACGCCGAGCGCGCTGCGCGGCGCGCGCGTCAAGGCGCACGCGTAGCCGGTCGGCAACACGTAGATCCGGCGCGCACCCGCGGCCACCGCATGACTGATCGGGATGTTGTTCGCCACCGCACCGTCGACCAGCACACGATTCCCCACAGTCACCGGTGAAAACACTCCGGGAATGGCCGCGCTCGCGACGATGGCATCAACCGCGTCACCCGTCGCGAGCACCTGTTCCTCGCCCGTGGTGATGTCGGTGGCGACGACCCGCAGCGGGATGGTTGCGTCCTCCAACCGATCGAACGTGAGGTGCTTGCGCAACACCGCACGCAAGCCGCGTGCGCTCACTAGATGATCGCGGCGACCGACGAAGCCGAGGAGTCCGCCGCGGAGGTCGGTCGGGAAGACGTCGGAACGATGAATCGAGCGCCAGACGTCGGCGAGCATCCGGGCGCCGTCCGGGCCGGGATGGCCGGCAAGCCAGCCGGCGTTCACCGCACCCACCGAGGTTCCAACGAGCAGGTCCGGGAAGATCTTGCGTTCCGCGAGGGCCAACACCATGCCGGCTTGCACGGAGCCGAGACTCCCGCCGCCGGACAGAACGAACGCGGTCGTCACCGCTAGAAGGGTCGGTCGCCGACCACGGTGACGCGTTCCATCACGCGGCGCGCGGGGAGGAAGTCGTTGCTCACGATGTGTTGCGTGGCGCGGTTGTCCCAGAACGCGACGCTTCCGGGCTCCCACCGGAACCGACACTGCACATCGGGAATGGTCGCCTGTCGTTGCAAGCGATCGAGCAAGCCGTATGCGTCGCGCGGGTCCGTACCCTTGATCCCGTTCGTGAAACTCGCGTTCACGTAGATCGTCTTGCGCCCCGTCTCAGGATGGGTCCGTACGACGGGGTGCTCGACGGTCGGGTACTTCGCGCGCATCTTCTCTTGTACCTCGGGCGGTTGACCGAAGCCGAACGCGCGCGTGAAATCGTGGAGGGCGATCAAGTCGTCGATCTCTTCTTTCGTCACGTCGTCGAGCAGGTCGTAGGCCGCGCCCATATCCGCCCACAGCGTGTCGCCGCCGAGCGGTGGGAGTTCCACCGCGCGCAAGATCGAACCCAACGACGGCTCCGGGCGCCACGTGACGTCGCTGTGCCAAACGCCGGGTGCCTTGTGCTTTCCGCCCGACGGCAACACGAAGATCTCGGGCTCGGCCTGATCCTTGGGCGTCAGCGGATGCACTTCGAGTTCGCCGAACGCCCGCCCGAATGCCACGTGACGATCACGATCCAACGCGGCCTGATCGCGGAAGAAGATCACCTTCCACTCGAGCAGCGCGGCTCGGATCTCGGCGATCGTCTCCGCGGAAAGGTCCTCGGCGAGGTCCACGCCGCCGATTTCGGCCCCGATCGTCGCGGTCATCGGTGTCGTTGTGAGCGCCATGGACGCGGAGCGTAGGACGATCGGCAGCCGCTATGCTGGTGCCAGATCGGCCTAAAAGCACCAAAGCTCGCGGTCGGTGTGTGAATCGGGTGTGAAGTGGGCACTCCGCCGCTTGCGGACCTTCTGTCGTTTCAGTATGAAGTAGTCCTATCTCGGAGCGGACCGGGTCGGGCGAAATGGGAGACATGGTGAGAACCTCGCGGCGCAGGAGAGCGCCGCTCCGTGGGCTGGTGGGATTCGCGACGCTTGTTGCGGCGTTTGCCATGTTCGGTATGTTCGACGCGACCTCGGCGCGGGCGGTGGGCAGCACACCGTCGACGACCACACTCACTCCGAGCGCGAACCCGGTGGTGTACGGACAATCCCTCACACTCACCGCCGTCGCGGCACCGGTTCCACCGGCCACGACCAAGCCGACCGGCACCGTCACGTTCTTCAACGGCGCGACCGCGCTGTCGACCAAGACCTTGTCGAACGGCACGGCGAGCTACACCACCACCTATCCGGTCAGCACGCCGACATTCACGGCTACCTACAACGGCGACGCGACGTACGCGATCAGCACGAGTGCGACATTGAATGAAAACGTCAACCAGACGCCTACCGCCACCACGCTCACCTCGAGTGCGAATCCGTCGAACCTCAGCACGTCCGTCACGTTCACCGCGACCGCCCAAGCGACGGCACCGGGCGCAGGCGCTCCGTCGTCGGGCACCATCAAGTTCTACGACGGCGCCACGTTGCTCGCGAGCAAGACTCCCGCGACCGGTATCGCGACCTTCGCAACATCGACCCTCACGCTCGGCAGCCATTCGATCACCGCGGTGTTCAGTGGTAGCGCGAGCTACCTCGCGAGTACGAGCGCCGCTCTCACGCAGTCGGTGATCGGTGCAGTCACAACCACCACCGTGACGAGTAGCGCGAACCCGTCGACGTTCGGCGGCACCGTCTCGCTCACCGCCACCGTCGCCTCGGTCGCGGGTACGCCCACCGGTACCGTGACGTTCACGGACGGCGTCACGCCGATCGGGACCGTGAACCTCTCCGGCGGACAGGCCACTCTCGCCACGGCATCACTCGCGACGGGTACCCATCCGATCACCGCGACGTATTCCGGTGCCGCCTCCTTCCTCACGAGTGCGAGCGCGCCGTTGACTCAGGTCGTGAGCTTGGCGCCCACCTCGACCGTGGTGAGCGCGAGCCCGAACCCCTCGGTGAACGGGTCAGCGGTCGTCATGACCGGGACCGTGAGCTCCGCGGCGGGAACACCCACTGGTACCGTCACGTTTACCGACGGTGCGAACTCGCTCGGTTCGGCCACCGTGACCAACGGTGTCGCGACTCTCAGCGTCTCGACGCTCGGCGGAGGTTCCCACACACTCTCCGCGGCATACGCGGGCAACGGAACGTTCGCGCCGAGCACGAGTTCACCACTGACCCAGGTGGTCAACCCCGCGTCGAGCACGACTGCGTTGACGGCCAGCGCGAACCCCACCACGTTTGGCACCACCATCACGTACACCGCGACGGTGACGTCGGGCGTCGGAGTGCCCACAGGCACGGTGGTGTTCCGCGACGGCGGTGCCCTCATCGCGACCGCGTCGCTGAGCAATGGCACCGCGACCGTGAGCCTCTCCAATCTCGCCGTCGGTTCCCACGCGCTGACCGCGTCGTACAACGGGACCGTCGATGTCGCGGCGAGCGCCAGCGGGACATTGACCGAAGTCGTGAACCCGGCGCCGACCGCAGTCGCGATTGCATCGAGCCCCAACCCATCGGGTATCGGCGCCACGGTGAGCGTGACTGCGACGGTCACGAGCGGAGTCGGCGCTCCGACCGGGTCCGTAACGTTCCGCGACGGAACTTCGGTGCTCGGGACGGCGACACTGACCAACGGATCCGCCGGTATCAGCACCAGCTCCCTCAGCGGCGGGGATCATCCTCTGACCGCAACCTACGAAGGCGACGCCACGTTCGCAACGAGCGTCAGCGCACCGGTCACCCAAACGGTCAACGCGTCGAGCACCACCGCTCTGGCGTCGAGCCTCAACCCATCGACCGTCGGTGACACCGTCACGCTCACCGCGAGCGTCTCGGCCGGCGCAACTGCTCCCACCGGCAGCGTCACGTTCCGCGACGCCACCACCGTGCTCGGAACCACGTCGCTGACGAACAGCGTCGCCACCCTGACTGTGAGTTCGCTCACGTCCGGACTGCACGCGATCACTGCGTCGTACAGCGGCGACACGAACTACGCGGCAAGCGTGAGCGCAGCACTCGCCCAGAATGTGGTTGCCGTAGCGACGAGTACCGTGATTGCTTCGACACCGAACCCGTCGGTCGCGGGAAGCCCGATCATCGTCACGGCGACCGTCACCAGTGCGAATGGCACCCCAACCGGCTCGGTCGCCTTCTCCGACGGCGCCACGAGCCTTGGCACCGCCACACTCACGAACGGTGTCGCATCGCTCAACAACGTGAACCTCACCGAAGGTTCGCACTCACTCACCGCCGCCTACGCCGGCACCGCCACCTTCGCCCCGAGCACGGGCGGACCACTCACCCACACCGTCATCGCACCGACCGTCAGCACCACCACACTGACGTCGAGCCTCAACCCATCGACCGTCGGTGACACCGTCACGCTCACCGCGAGCGTCACCACCGGCGTCGGCACCCCGACCGGCAGCGTCACGTTCACCGACAGCGCGACCGTGCTCGGCACCACCGCGCTGTCCAACGGAACCAGCACCCTCTCGACCGCCACCCTCGCCGCCGGCTCACACTCCATCGTCGCCACCTACTCCGGCGAAGCGACCACAGGACCAAGCGCAAGCGCAGCACTCGCCCAGAACGTCACGCCGGCCGGCACTGCCACCACATTGGCGTCCAGCTCCAACCCCTCAGTCTTCGGCTCGAGCGTCAGCTACACCGCCACCGTGAGCGCGGGCAACGGCCTCGTCCCGACGGGGACTGTGTTCCTCAACGACGGTGCGAGCATCGTCGGCACCGCCACACTGGTGAACGGACAAGGCACCGTCACGTTGTCCAATCTCGCGAACGGCACCCACCCGTTGACCGCGGCGTACGGGGGCACCACCAACTTCACCGCCAGTACGAGTGCCGTGCTCAACCAGGCCGTGCTCGCGACCACCTCCACCTCGCTTGCGTCGAGTCTGAACCCGGCTGGGTACGGTCAGGCCGTCACGCTGACCGCCACCGTCACGAGCGCGGCCGGCACCCCGACGGGCACCGTCCGATTCGTCGACGGTGCGACCGATCTCGGCACCGCGACGCTGACCGCCGGTCATGCGACCTTCGCGTCGAGCGGGTTCAACGGCGGTGCCCACCCGTTCACCGCGGTCTACTCGGGCGACCCCACCTTCGCCGGCGGCGTGAGCGCCATGCTTACCGAGACGATCGTTCCCGCCGCGACCACGACCAAGATCACAGCCACACCCATCAAGACCGTGGCGGGCCAACCCGTCACGATCACGGCCACCATCACGACCGCCGCGGGGCAACCGACGGGCACTGCAACCTTCCGAGATGGCGTCGCGGTGTTGGGCAACGGGTCGGTCGTGAACGGGCAAGCCACGCTCTCGACGACCACCCTGGCTGTCGGGACTCACAGCCTCTCGGTCGGGTACAACGGTGACGGGAACTTCGCGGGATCGACGTCGGCGTCGACCACCGAGACCATCATCGGCCCAATCCTGTACGTCGACAAAGCGAACGTCGCCTGCTCCAACACGAGCGCGACCGCCGGGACCGCGGCCACGCCGTACTGCTCGATCAACTCGGCCGCGGCAAAGATCCAGCCCGGACAGACCGTCCAGGTCGCCGCCGGGAGCTACACCGAGCGGGTCACCGTCTCGGTTGGCGGCACGGCCGGACTCCCGGTCACCTTCGCACCGGCGCCGGGCGCGACCGTGACCGTGACCGGAGTGGGCAGCGGCTTCTCCATGAGTGCCAAGAATTGGGTCACCATTCGCGGCTTCACGGTCAACCACACCGGCACCGCAGGGATCGTGGTCGCAAGTTCGACGAACATCACGATCGATGGCAATCACGTCTCCTACGCCGGACAGCCGGTGAACGGCTCGACCGCGCCCGGCATCAAGCTCACCAACACCACCAACTCGAGCGTGATCAACAACACCACCGACCACAATTCCGACGCCGGCATCTCGATGCTGACCAACTCCAACAACAACACCATTGCGCACAACGAATCGTTCGCGAACGCGCGCGTGTACACCCGCGCGGCTGCCGGGATCGACCTGCGCGCCAGTACCGGAGATCTCATCTACGACAACCTGACCCACGACAACGAGGACTCCGGCATCAACGTGTGGACCGGGCTCACCTACGGCGCCAGCACAGTGTTCGACAACGTCACGTATTCGAACGGTGACCACGGCATCGACGTGCACAACGCCGTCGGCGCCCACATCGTGGCGAACACCGTGTACCGCAACTCCGACTCGGGCATCGAGATGACCACGTCGCAACAAGTGACGCTCAACAACAACGTGACGGTCGACAACGGCATCAACAGCCCGCGGACCGCCGGTCAGATTCGTGCCGACGCCGGGGCCGTGGCCGGCGGCTGCGTGGTGAACGACGACCTCGTGTTCATCAGCGTGCCCGGTGAGATGATCGATTGGAACGGCGTCAAGTACAACACGCTGGCCGCGTTCAAGGCGGCGACGGGCCAGGAGTCTCGAGGGATTCAGGCCGATCCGTTGTTCGTTTCCGCCGCCGGCGCGAACTTCCACCTCCTCGCTGGCTCGCCGGCCATCGATTCGGCCAACACCGGCGCCACGGGTCAACCGTCGATCGACTACGACGGGTTCGGTCGCGTCGACGATCCAGCCACGGTCGACACCGGCATCGGACCGATCACATTCGCCGATCGGGGCGCGTTCGAATACCGTCCGTAATCCATGGGACGGCTCATCTCGGTAACGCACGCGCCCGACCGCGCGTCGGCGCTGGTCACCCTCACCCGGCCCGAGAAGAAGAACGCGCTCTCGGCGCAACTGCGTGACGACGTCACCGCCGCCCTCGGCGAGCTCGCCGGCGACCCCGCGGTGAAGAGCGTCGTGATCACCGGCGAAGGCAATGTGTTCTCGGCCGGATTCGATCTCACCGAGTTCACGCGTGCCGCGGAGGAACCTGCATTCGGCATGGAGCTGTGGGCGAGCAGCGATCGCTTTCATCACGCGCTCATCACGTTCCCGCTCCCACTCATCGCCGCCGTCAACGGGCCGGCGTTGGCCGGCGGTTTCGACCTCGCGATCCTCTGCGATCTGAGGATCGCCGCGAGCTCGGCACGGTTCGCGCATCCAGAGTTCACGTTCGGCGACATCGTGTATTCGCCGCTGCACGATCTCGTCGGCGGCGCAGTGGCTCGCGACCTCAGCCTCACCGGGCGCGCGATCGATGCTGCGGAAGCCCTACGACTCCAAGTCGTGAACGAGGTCGTGGCCGACCACGACCTCGCCGCGCGCGTCGAGGCGATCACCGCGGGGATCGCGGCTGCACCCCGCGAGAACCTCATACGCACCAAGGCCAAGATCATCCGGCGCGCCGCAATCGAGCTCGTACCCACGCTCGACCTGTAGCAACACGCCGTCGAGGTACCGTGATGGATCGGCCCTCGCACCTTGTTTCGTCTCGCCTGTCTCGTCGCGTCCGTTGGTCTCGCGCTCGCCACGATCGCTGGGCGCCTCGCGTGGAACGCCTGGCCACTCGAACTGTTCACGAACTTTCCCGTACAACTCACGATCGCGAGTGGACTGCTCGTGGTGGTGAGCGCCATCGCGCGAGCACGCGTCGGTTGGATCGTGGCTGTGCTGTGCGTCGGATTCAACGGCGTCGTCGTCGTGCGAACGCTTGCGACGGACGTGCGAGTGGCCCGGAAGGACGCCCCCACGCTGACGATCGGTCACCTCAACGCGCAAACTCGATCGATCGATATCGCCGGCCTGAGTCGATACCTGCGCGCGACCCGTCCCGCGGTCTTCGTGGTGCTCGATCCGACCCAGCCCGATGTCGCCGCGCTTGCCGGGGCCGCGCCCGGGTACCACGTGCACATGACGGGCTCCGCACCCGGTCGGGCGGCCACCTATGTGCGCGCCGTCGTACTCACGAGCGTGCCCGTCGCCCACGTCGATCACCCCGCCGATCCGGGATTCGGACCGTCCGCCGTCGAGCTCTCCGTACTCGGCCCTGCACCGCTCGCGCTCGTCGCCTTCGGGACAGACTCCCCCACGACGCCCACACGCGCGCTGCATCGCGACCGCTCCCTCGACGCGGCGGCGCGCTGGAGTCGAGCCCATCCCGCCCGTCGTGTCGTCATGGGCGACTTCAACGCCACGCCCTGGTCGCCGTCGTTCCAGGCGTTGCTCCACAAAGGCCGCCTCTTCAACTCGCTCGACGGGTTCGGGACCCAACCGTCCTGGCCCGAGTCGAACCCACTCTTGCGGATACCGATCGACCACGCACTGCTCGGTCCCGCGCTCGCGGCGACCGAACGTGGCACCGGACCCTCGTTCGGGTCGCAACACCGCAGCCTGCATCTCACGGTCGCGGCGCTCCGTTGAACCCGTCGTAGGGTGGGCCGTCCCCTGTTGGCGACCGAACGCGAACTATGACCTACGTGCTCATCCACGGTGGCGGCGCGACAGCCCGGTTCTGGGACCGTCTCCTGCCGCACCTCGACGGGCCTTCCCTCGCCGTCGACCTGCCCGGGCGTGGTGCGCATCCAGCCGACCTGGGTGCAATCACTGTCGCCGACGCAGTGGCGAGCGTCCTGTCAGACGTCGAAGCCGCCGCAATCGCGGCCCCCATCGTCATCGTCGCCCACTCCTCGGGCGGACTCGTGGTGCCCGGCGTGGTTGCTGGTCTCAGCGGGCGCGTGCGGCGCATCGTGTTGAGCGCGGCCCTGATTCCGTCGGAGGGGAGCTGCGGGATCGAATGCATGCAAGAACGCCATCGCGACGGGCTGGCGCGCACCTTCGCCGCATCACAACGTGACGGCACTCCCATCATTCTCGACCGCAACCCCGACGCCGAGGCAGTGCGGCGCGGGTACGGCGGCGATCCGCTCGACGACGAGACCGTGGCGTACGTCTCGGATCCGGCGCGTCTCGTCGCCGACACCGTGCACCACTACTTCCAACCGGTGTATTGGTCGACCGTCGGCGCGATCCCGGTGACGTACGTGACCAACGAACGCGACCGGCCGATCCCGATCGCACTCCAACACGAGATGATCGAGCGACTCCCACATCCGCCGACCGTCGTAGCGTTCGCCGGAGGCCACGCGCCCGCGGTCACAGATGCGGTGAGCTTCGCCGCGGTCGTGAACCGATCATGAGCGCGACGTGAGGGCGTTGTGAGTCAACGCATCGAGGACTACGCACTGATCGGCGACACCCAGACCGCCGCGCTCGTCGGGCGCGACGGCTCCATCGACTGGTGGTGCGTGCCTCGCTTCGATTCGGGTGCAGTGTTCGCGGCGCTGCTCGGTAACCCCGACAACGGCCGATGGCAGATCGCGCCGGCCGGGGGCATCCAACATGTCGACCGCTCATATCGCGACGACACGCTCGTGCTCGAAACCACGTTCCACACCGACGACGGAACCGTCCGCATCACGGATTGCATGCCCATCCGCGGCAAGACCGTCGATATCGTCCGGATGGTCGAAGGTCTCTCCGGTCGGGTCCCGATGCACATGGAGTTGGTGGTGCGCTTCGACTACGGATCGATCGTGCCATGGGTCATGCGGACCGACGACGGGCTCCGTGCCGTCGCCGGACCCGATGCGATCCTGCTCCGAACGCCGGTCCACACCCACGGCGCCGGCCGCACCACGGTCGCCGATTTCGTCGTCGAGGCCGGCGAATCGGTCCCGTTCGTCCTCGCCCATCACGCGTCGCACCATCCACTCCCCCGACCCGTCGACGCCCGCCGCGCGATCCAGGACACCACGCGCTGGTGGCACCGATGGGCGGCGCAATGCACCTATCAGGGTGAATGGCGCGACGCGGTGATGCGTTCGCTCATCACCTTGAAGGCGCTGACGTACGCGCCGACCGGCGGCATCATCGCCGCACCCACCACGTCACTCCCCGAGTGGATCGGAAGCGTCCGCAATTGGGACTACCGGTACTGCTGGCTTCGCGACTCCACCCTCACCCTGTTGTCGCTCACTGCCGGCGGTTATCGCGAGGAAGCGCTCGCGTGGCGTGATTGGCTCTTGCGCGCCGCGGCCGGCGATCCCGAGGATCTCCAAATCATGTACGGCGCCGCAGGCGAGCGCCGCCTCGACGAGTACACCGTCGACTGGTTGGCGGGTTACGAAGGCTCGGCACCGGTGCGCGTAGGGAACGCGGCGAGCGAACAGTTCCAACTCGACGTGTACGGCGAGGTGCTCGCGACCTTGCACCGCACGCGCGCCCTGATGCCCGACGCCGACGTCAACCACGACTCGTGGAACCTCGAACTCAAGTTGCTCGAGTGCCTCGAGGGTCTGTGGCGCCGACCCGACGATGGCATCTGGGAGGTCCGCGGGCCGCGCGAGCACTTCACGCACTCCAAAGGCATGGCGTGGCTGGCCTTCGACCGCGCGGTGCGCAATGTGCACGAGTTCGGACTCGACGGTCCCGCCGACCGCTGGGCCAAGATCCGCGACGAGATCCACGCGCAGATCTGTGCCGAGGGGTTCGACCGCGACCTCAACGCGTTTACGCAGGCGTACGGGTCGAAGCGACTCGATGCCGCGGTGTTGCTCCTGCCACTCGTCGGCTTTCTCCCGCCGGACGACCCCCGCGTCGCCGGCACCGTACGCGCGATCGAACACACCTTGCTCCGCGACGGCTTCGTGGCGCGCTACGAGACCAGCGCCGATGGCGACGTCGACGGCCTTCCGGCGGGCGAGGGCGCGTTTCTCCCGTGCTCGTTCTGGCTGGCACAGAACCTCGCGCTCATCGGCCGCGAAGATGAAGCATTCGAGATGTTCGATCGGCTGCTTGCCATTCAGAACGACGTCGGGTTGCTCGCCGAGGAGTACGACCCGATCGCGGGTAGACAACTCGGGAACTTTCCGCAGGCATTCACGCACGTGTGTCTCGTCACCGCCGCGGCGCATCTCTCGGCCATCGCGCGGAACGGGCCCGTGGCTCCCTGAACTACGGAAGTGGGGGCGGGCCGAGCGCCCATCCCAACAGACCGAGCATGGCCGCCGTCGCGGGACGCACCACGAGCGGATCGACGAACGGGACGGGCCAGAGTCCGAGCGTCACCCGCTGGCGCAGCGGCAAGAGATCGGCGGCCGCGGCCACGATCACTCCGTACACCGGCAGCATCCGCGCCGGGAGCGATGGCAACACGAGAAAGCGGACGGCCTCCCGCGCTTCGGCCGTCATCGCCAGACCAGGCGCGCCCACGATCCACTCCGACAGTCCCCGCGCCGTATCCGGGACGTCGTCCGCGCCGAGCATTCGACCCAGCCGCGCCATCTCGGCCACGTAACGGTCGGCGTCGGCTTCAGTCAGCGCCGGCCCATAGCGACGATACGCGGTCAAGAACGAGTCGACCTCAACGTTGTGCACCCACGCGAGGAGCTCCGGATCGCTCGCGTCGTAGGCGCGACCATCCGATGCCGTACCGCGCACATGGGTGTGTACGCGGCGGACCAGTGCAATCGCATCCTCGGCCTCCGGGGTCGTGCCATACGTGGTGGCTGCGACGAATCGACCGGTACGCGCGAGTCGACCGAGGGGATCGCTGCGGTAGGCGGAATGTTGTGCCACGCCCGCCATCGCGAGCGGATGGAGTACTTGGAGGAGCAGCGCGCGCACGCCGCCCACGAGCATCGATCGGTCACGGTGTACGCGCCACGTCATGGAATCCGGCCCGAACAGACCCGGATCCGCCTCGGTCGCAAACACGAGGTCGGGTCGGCCGGACGACTGCCCGGCCAAGGCGCTGCGCGCGACGCTG
This sequence comes from Acidimicrobiia bacterium, assembly GCA_025357995.1. Classification (GTDB taxonomy): domain Bacteria; phylum Actinomycetota; class Acidimicrobiia; order IMCC26256; family JAENVU01; genus JAENVU01. The sequence goes on from JANYLF010000023.1 coordinate 12,402, forward strand.
CCGAAAACACGACGGGCGGGTGCCAATGCCACGCTCGAGACATCGGTCAAGGCGCGCGCGACAGGCGACGGGAGGAGTGCGGGAACGCGCATACCGACGAGTCTTCCAGAGTGACGACCCCTTGCGAACCGCGCGGCTTGCTGTCTTGCTACGAGGCGTTCAGGATCTCGGCGACGCGGCGTACGCGCTCTCCATGGACAGTCTCTTCGCGGCCGTTCTGGCGCAGCAACTTCGCCACGTCGGCGTTGGGCTCGTGATCGGCCCACCGCTGATATCCGGCGTCGCCGTCCAGCTCGGCCTGCACGATCACGGGAAACAACGCGGCATCGATGGTGTCCGGCAACGGGATCGAGAATCGCGGGTGCGCCTCTTCCGCGCGCTCGTACTCGCGGCCCAGCTTGAGCGCGATCGCGCGCTCGAGTCGCCGGGCGTGACCCGTTTCCTCCCGACCGTTCTTGCGCAGGAGGTCCGCGGCCTCGTCGTTGCCGATCCGTTCCGCGAGCGCAAAGTAGAAGTCTTCGCCGCTGAACTCGACGCGCATCAGGAGCTCCATCCCCTCGACGTCGAGCGTTTCGAGCGCACCCACCTGCGCCGCCGCCTTGAAGAAGTTGAGTTCGGTCATCCCCGGACTTTAGAGGGCGAGCCACACTCGCAGGAAGGCTCGCCTATAGCGGAGACTTCGACGTGACGACGAAGCGCGACAACTCGGCCGAGTGCACTTGGATTGCCGTGATCGCGGTATAGAACGCGGCGAGGTGCGCGGACTCGGAGTGCGCCGCATTGGCCTCGGCCGACTCCCAATTCCTCGAAGACGCGGAACCGGCCGCGGTCGCGCGGGTCGACCCAAAAGTCGTACGCGAGACAGCCCGCCTCTTGCCGGGTCGCCGCGACGAGGGGCTCCACAATGGCGAGCGCGGCATCGAAATCGTCAGGATCGATCACGATCTCACCGGAGATCACAAGCGTTGTCATGGCTCAACGATACCGACCGACCCGCGAACACCGCGCCACGGTCTTCGCCAATCCTTTGCTCAGATATCGATCCCAAAGCCCTGGTCGATGCCCAACACCTCGAGGGTACGACCAAGCCCGACGAAGACCGCGCAACACAACGTGAGGTCGAGAATCTCGCTGTCGTCGAATCGGGCGCGCAGTCGAGCGAAGAGCTCGTCGTCGATGGCCCGATGATCGGACGCGAAGCGCTCCGCGTACTCGATCGCGAGACGCTGGCGGTCCGAATAGCGCGGGTCCGTCCGGTAGTCGGCGAGGTGTTCGTAGAGATCTTCGGCGACTCCCGCGGCGATCACCGACGGCGCGCGGAACGTGGCACACGCAGAGCAATCGTTGAGTTCCGCAATACGCATCCGTGCGAGCTCGCGCTCGTGGGCCGGCAACGTGCTGCGTTGATACACGGTCGAGATCATGCGTTCGACCATCCCCGCCATCTCCGGTCGGAGCGTCCAGATCATCGCGGATTCGCCGCCCGGGCCGTCGGGGACATCGATGCGCGCCATCGGGCAAGCGTAGGCCGAGCGATCGATCTACTGTCCCGGCCATGGACCTTGCTGGGGCAATCGAGTTCGCCCGCACGCGGCGCAACGGCGTCCTCACCACCATCCGACGCGACGGTCGACCGCAGCTGTCCAACATCGCGTACGCCATCGACACCGACGCCACAATCAGGATTTCGATCACGGCCGATCGCGCTAAGACCAAGAATCTCCAACGTGATCCACGAGCATCGCTACGTGTGTCGTGACGACTTCTGGGCCTACGCAGTGCTCGACGGAGCTGCGTCGCTCACCCCGGTCGCAGCCGATCCCGCCGACGCCACGGTCGATGCCCTGGTGGAGCTCTACCGAATGCTTGCGGGCGAGCACGACAACTGGGCTGAATACCGAGCCGCCATGGTGGCGGATCGGCGGTTGATGCTCACCCTGACCCCCACGAATGCCTACGGAATGTTGGGGTCCTAACCCGCCCAACCGGGATCCACCGCCCGGAACCGCGCGGTGCGTACGATTCCGGGCGGGCGGAGCGCCGAGGTCGATTCGCGGTTGCTCAATTGCCATCGCCCATTCGAGTATCGGAGGGTTCCATGCGCACACCAACCACCATCGGGCGCCTCATCGGGATCGCCAC
>JANYLF010000047.1 GCA_025357995.1 Acidimicrobiia bacterium
TGGCCGGTCGGGTCCTGGCGCGGACGTATCTCGCCGAGGGTTGGGTCGCGGACGGCGCGCCGAACTTCCGTCGGGATCTCGTGCTCGGATTCATGCGCGTACTCGCTTCCGTGCATTGCCGCGCGCCGGTGACCGGTCCGGCCGGAGATCCTGTGGCGCGTGCGTTCCAGCAGTGGTCCGAGTATCTCGAGTGGGCGACGGGCGACGGTATGCCGCTCGAGTTCATGCACGACGCGCGGGATTGGTGTGGCGATCACCGGCCCCGGCTCGACGTGCCGTTGTCCTTGCTCTGGGGTGACGTGCAGTTGACGAACGCGGTGTTCGCCACCGACGGTTCGGTCGCCGCGCTCTTGGACTGGGAGATGACGGGTACCGGGCCACCGGAAATGGACCTCGGATGGTTTCTCGCGTTGCACGAGATGACGATCGAACAACACGGCTCGACGCTGCCGGGGATTCCGACGCGTGCCGAGATCATCGCGGTGTACGAAGCCGACCTCGGACGCCCCGTGCAAGATCTCCGATGGTTCGAGGCCTTCGCGTTGATGCGCAGCGGCTCGATCATGATCCGAATGGCGCGCCTCTTGTCGGCCCACGGCATCGACGACGGATGGCTCTCCACCCACAACCCCACCGAGGCTGCGCTCGCGCGAGTGTTGGCGTCAGAGGAATGAGGCTTCGGCGGTGAGCTGCATCGATTCGTCCGCGCCGAGGACGATCGATTGCAGGTTGCCGACGCCCACGCCACCACCAACGGGGTCGTCGACTCGGATCACACAGTCACGGTGCTGATGTACGCGCCGGGCGATCGCGGGATCGGAGCAGTCGGCGATGTACTCGCCCTCCACGTGGAGTGGGCCGCGCCACTGACCGTGGGCCTGACCGTCGAAGCCGTGATACAGACCGGTGCCGAGATGGAACCCGGTCTCTGACACCGGTGTGACGGTGAGCGGCCGCAGAGAGCCGTCGGCCATGGTCATGGTGAGCGTGCCGCCGCTGAACCGCCGGTTGCTGTCGTTGAACGCGAGGTCGGGGACGAGCGCGACGAACGGTTCGCGACGGCCGTCGGAGTGCTCCACACCGCCTTGCATCTCGATCCGCGACCAACCACCGAGCGCGTGCCGTTGGTAGTACCAGTGCAGCGCGTACTGCGATCCGTCGGGCCGCCGACACAATACCGGACACCAGTTGATGAGCATCGCGACACCGTCGGGTACCGGCGCGGGGACGAGATCGTCGGGCACGGACCCCACCTGGTAGCGGACGCCCCACGAATGGTCACGCGTCGAGACCCAGTCGGAGAGTTCGCGGCGCTTCCCATCGACGTCAGCCCAGCCGGAACCCGTGCCGGTGTGGTGGTAGCGGACGATGTCGGCATCGAGGCGGAAGCCGTCACGGGAGCGGTGATGCTCGCGGTTCTCCAATGCGGGTGGCACCGCGGCCTCGAAGATCCATTCGAAGCTGATCGGCACGATGTCGTTCGGCGCGAGTGCGAACCGTATGACGCGCAGCGGTTCCAGCACCTCATACGTGATGGGCCCGACCGTGGTGCTCTCGGGATCGTGACCGAGCTCACGGCTCGCGCGCACGGTCCATTGCTCAACGCCGCGTGACACGCCCGCGTACGCGTCCATCACGCCGCGGTTGATGTACTTGCCGATGCCGAACGCGAGTTGCAACGAACCGTCGCGCGCGCACGCCATCGCGCAGACCTTCTCGGTCCACGATCGGTCAGACTGGCTGACGGTGGCGAACGTGTCGGTGATTTGGTGGTGGAACGCCTCGTCGGCCGGGAGCAGCGGTCCGAGGGTCGGCACCCGATCAGCCTCGCTCGACGGCCGGTTGCTCGGCGCGCACACCGCGGAGACCGAACCACGCCATCTCGGCCAGCCAATGGGCAAGGCGATCGGGGTCGTCTTCACCTTCGTCGTTGGTCACACGTCGGCTCGTCGCTTCGGCCATACCCACCACCGCGTGGGCGAGGGTGCGGCGATGCTCCGGCGCGGCGTCGATCTCGATGAGGTCCGCGATGAACTCGGCGAACCGTTCGATGGTGGCGTCGGCCACCATCGAGAACTCGGGATCGTTGCGCACCGAGGCACCGAACAGCAGACGGAACGCGGCGCGATGCTCGGCGACGAAATGGAAGTACGCCGCGAATCCTTCCTGGACGCGTTCGCGTCCCGTGGCGGCACTCGCGGTGGCCATCACGAGCCGGTCGGTGAGTCTCGCGTCCACGTCGTGGAGTAGCTCGCGGTACAGAGCGCGTTTCGACGGAAAGTGTTGATAGACGACGGGCTTGGTCACGCCCGCGGCATCGGCGATGTCTTCCATCGACGTTGCGTAGAACCCGTGGGTCGCGAACAGTTCGATTGCGACTTCCAAGAGTTGCGTTCGGCGTTGCTCTGCAGGAAGCCGCATTTGAGTTATCGGCTCGACTTCAATGGCATCTCGTAGCGGTCGTCGTGGTCGAAGTTGCGGGCGAAGCGATCGGCCAGGTGGGCCGCCTCGTCTTCCGTGAGCGGCACGTCTGATGCTGCTGCGTACTCGCGCACTTCGTCGACGTTGACACACGTGGGCAACACCGTTGCAAACGCGGGGTTGGCCAGAATGCCCGCGATCGCGGCCTGGCCGCGGGTGCGCCCCGTCCCTTCCCAGAGGAACGCGAGCGTGTCGGCCTTCTCGAAGTTATCGAGCATGTTCTGCTTGTTCCGATGCGCGCGGTGATCGCCGGGCGGGAACACCGTGTCCGGGGTCGCCTTGCCCGAGAGCGTGTCCGACGCGTGGGGAACACGCGAGATGAGCCTCACGGCACCGTCGGCGACCTTCGGCTCCGCGGCGAACGTGAGGCCGGGCTCTTGCTCCAAGATGTTGAACACGGTTTGGAGCGAGCAGATGGTGCGGCGCCGGATCGACTCGACACCTTCTTCGACCCAACCGATCGCCGGACCGAGGGCGACACCGATCGCGCGCACCTTGCCGGAGGCGACGAGCGCGTCGAGCGTCTCCCACAGTGCATCGTCGAGGACGGGATCGATCCGACAGTTGTGGAGTTGATACAGGTCGATGTAATCGGTACCGAGGCGTTGGAGCGATGCGTCCACCTGCTCGCGGATCGATTCCGGCCGCCAGTCGTGTGGACGTTCGCGTTGCGTCCCGTTCCGACGCTCGGCCGCGATGTCGTATCCGCATTTGGTAGTGACGACGATGTCGGCGCGGTTCGCGGCGAGCACGTCGGCCAGCAGCGTTTCGCCGAACCCGTTCTCGCCGTAGACGGGCGCGGTGTCGATGAAGTTGATGCCGGCGTCGAGCGCGGCGTGGAGCATCGCCTGCTTGTCGGTGACCTCACCCCACCAGTCGCTGGCGAGGGTCCAGGTTCCGAAGCCGACTTCCGAGACCTCGAGCTGGCTCTGGCCGAGCCGCCGGTACCGCATCAGTAGACGATGACGGAACGGGCGATCTCACCCGAGCCCATGTTGTCCATGGCCTCGTTCACCTGGTCGAGGGTGATCTGCGCCGACATCAGCTCGTCGAGCATCAACTTGCCCGCCTGGTAGAGGCCGGCGAGCTTCGGCACATCGCGGTGCACGTTCGACGATCCGTACCAACAGCCGCGGATCTGCTTCTCCTGCACGAGGAGATCCATTGCCGGGTTGATCGTGAGCATCGTGTCGAAGCTTGGAACTCCGACGATGACCGCCTGGCCACCGCGACGCGTCATCTGCAACGCCTGCTCGATCGTGGCGCCGAGGCCGATGACCTCGAACGCAACGTCGGCACCGCGACCGCCGGTGAGTTCCAAGCTTCGACACGATGCTCACGATCAACCCGGCAATGGATCTCCTCGTGCAGGAGAAGCAGATCCGCGGCTGTTGGTA